>JAUXBI010000179.1 GCA_030619435.1 Syntrophaceae bacterium | reverse complement strand
CAGTTCCCCGACCTTCAGTATCATTCCCGTAAGATAAGGCTCAAGTTCTTTATCGGTATATTCTTCACTTATCACCAGTGCACTTAAGATTCCACCTCCCGTAACATGACTTGTCCAGTTTGAGGTGTCGGATGATACCCTGTTGTCCCTGATATATTCTTTAAATACCTCTGTGACTCCCTTATGGTAGAGGGCATCGGCAACCTTTTTTCTTTCTTTTGGAGTCAGTAGATCATAAATCGTGTCATAGCCCAGAGCGAGGTCTGTCAGCATCAATCCGACAGGCCAGTAGGTGAACTGCCCCTGGTTTAATATGTGGGGATGGACATATGTCGGCCATTCAGCCATCTTAAGCAAAGTTTTTTTTGCTGCTTCTCCCGCTTCTCTGTCTCCTGATAAAAAATAAACAAGTCCATTATACCGAGAGAAGGATGCCAGGGTTCTTATCGTTCCTGCATAGCCTCCATAAGTCGGAAGCCAGTATTTTTCATCATATGCGTCAAGGTTATAGTTGAAATCATCAGGATCATATTCTTTCCTCATGTCCTCTGCGGTTTGCTGTATATTCTCCCAGACCTTTTTTAAATGGCCGGTCTTTATGCCTTCCTTGATTCTTGTCTTATCTTGGCTGAAGATCAGTAGACAGGGATGGCGCTCAGGAGCAGTTTTTGGTTTTATTAAGAAAACCATACTTGCTTTTACGCTCTCTCCTTCGTCTCCAACACCCTCTATGTCTGCTTTCCATATCCCGCTTCCCAACCTATCGCTGTCTATATTAGCTGCCCATGTCCCATCTCTTTTCTTGTCGAGGTTGAATATCTTTTCGTCTTCCCCATTCAGCGCCCTTCTGACCTTCACTGCTGCTTTTTTAACCTTTAGGGGAAATTCTCCCTTTATTTCGATATCCTCTCCTTTGCTGTAGTGCTTCTTTGCGATATTTAAATAAAATTCTTCTAACCAGTAGACATCAGGGTCTTTCACCCTGAATTTTTTCTCCCTGTATCCATTTATTTTCACATCATCTATGGCAAATTTTAACATTGCTTCAGGATCAGCTTTCGGACATACTGCCATAAACGCGACTGCCTCTAATCTCTTCCTTTCCTTACCATCAAGCACATCACGAAACATTACCCGGGCATCTTCCCAGGAGAGCTTTTTATTAACCGGAACCGTCACTTCTTTTGAGCTTCCGTCCTCAAACCCGAACTTCACAATAATGCCCTTCACTTTCCTGTGGTTTTTCACGTAATACCGGAAGGAGAGCAGGCTGTTTCTATCGACATAAATATTGAGCTTCTTTCTCATCCCGAATGTGTAGTCAATCTCATAGTTTGGAGTTATCTCTCTAACTAGTGCCTTTGTCCTATTCTCGCCAATGCTTTTAACCCAAATTGTAGGGTCATAAGCAGTGTCCTGTGCCGGAGGATATGAGGCCCAGGCTCCGACCGATCCGCTTTCAAAATCGAAGAAACAGGTATAAGGCTCCAGTTCTCTTTTTAGATTTCCTCCTGGGAGTGCGACTCCGACAAAAAGCAAGATAAACAGTAATCTCAGGAGAGAAGTAATCACCACATATTTCCTCATTTTTTCCTCCTTCTCCTTCAGTCAAAATCAATGAACCGCCTGGCGTTTGCGCTGAAGATGTTTTTCCGGTCTTCTTGGGAAATGCGGGCCAGACCGACTCTGCCAACCTGGGGTCTGGGGTCGATGTAGGGGTTGTCGGTTCCAAAGAGAACCCGATCTGAACCGACCTCTTTGACAAAGAACTCGATCTGCTGCGCCGGGCACATCGAAAGAGCAATGTCCAGAAAGATATTTTCGGTTTCTTGGGCTATTTCCACTGCGTGAAAACTGCCATGAGGTCCTCCTGAATGTCCCATGATCCATCTGATATCCGGGTAATCCCTTGCTACTTCAGCAAAAAGGTCCTGGTTTCCGTAGGGATCCTCGTCCAGCCAGGTGTGGACGAGGACGAACAGTTTTCGCTTTGCAGCAAACTCATAAATACTCTTCATTCTTCTGTCGTTCATCTGGCATTTTGTTATCAGCGGGTGAATCTTGATCATCACTACGTCTTTTTCCTCTGAGAAACAGCGTTCAAGTTCGTCATGGGACAACTCCGGGTAATTTCCGTTGACCGCACAGGCCCCGTACAGCCGGCCCCGGTGGGCACGTATGGCTTCCAGCATCATGGTGTTGCCAAAGACAAAATCAGAATCCCAGCTCATGGTGGCAGAAAGCACGGTTTTATCAATGCCGCATAAACCCATGTTCCGAATCATGCTCTCCGCGTCACAAGCCGGAATAAACATGTTGAAATGAGGTCCTAGATGGGCATGCATGTCGATGATCTCGACATCATCAATAGGCGCTCCCTTGTGGATGCGATCGAAATATCTGTTCACGGCCATATCTCCTGAAAAATTCTACGAAGATTTTCTCCCGCAATCGCCTCCTTCTCCTTTGCCTCGATATCTGCGTATGTCAAAAGGGCTACGGCTGCTGTGCCGGTATACTGAGGCATATTGGTGCCGAAAAGGAGGGGATGTGCGCCAAATCGCTTAGCCATATCCTCGATGGCTCCCGCTCCCATGGAACGGGAGGTCTCGATATGCAAATTGTCATGTTTCTCAAGAAGAGGGTAAATGAAGCGGTTATGTCTGTAACTGCAGTTGGCGATAATCAATGGAAGCAGAGGATGATTCCTGAGGAGAATTTGAACATCTTTCCACGTCGCGATTTCGATGTCCAAAATCAAAGGGATGCGGGGTTTTTCAAGAGCAGAAAAGAGTTCCCCGGCACACCACTCCTCGATTGCAAAACCGTGATGGGTTCTGGTTGGATAGATGCGAACCGCCTTCACACCCCTCTTTTTCATGTCCTGTAAAAGCCTTTCAGGCGGGGGCATTTCCCCGGTGTGATGGGGAATCACCACCCAGACCGGGTGAAATTCTTCAACTTCTTTTATCTCATCAAGCAGCAGGGAATTCCCCAGGGAAGGGGAACCATCCCGGGCAAGGATGTGATAAACCAGCGCTTCTTCAATCCCGGCAATCTTCATCTCCTGCTTGAGTCCTGGAGCATCAGGAATATCCAGGAGATGGGGATATCCTGTTCTTCCCACACTGCAGTTGCAGTCAAAGAATTTTAGCTTGGCCATGGTTTATTTCCTCATGAAAATAATCGTGATACTTTACCTTTCCTCTTGATCATGCGATCGATCGATAAAAGGTTCAGCATGAGATGCCTCGGGTGATGAAAGTTGCCGACACGGGTCGCATGCCGTTCGAAGGTCACTTTTCTATCTGCACCGAGTATCCATATGGGGAATCCATACTGCTGCAAGGGGAACTTATCCTGAACGTAATGAAACATTTTGGCAAACATATCTTCTGTCCATTGTGCCCCGATGTGCTCTACGGCGAAGAGTGATCCAACAAGTACTTCTTCCTGAAGCCATAATACCTTGTCCACTTCCCATAGGTTCTTGTCCACACGGTTAAGGGAACGAAATGCTCCTCCATAAACATCGTCCCATGCCACCTCCACGTGTCGTCTAAACCTCTCTGCGGCCAGGCTAAAGAGTTTCTTATCCTTTCTTCTTGCTGCCTCGTACATCACCATCCAGAGAGTTTCTATAGCGTGGCCAATATAGACGAATTGAGACAATTCATTTTGAGGACGGGAGAGGTCGTCATTAATGATTTCGTTGATGAGTTCGAATTCAGGGTTGTAGTGATGATTCATGATCGCGTCCACGCAGCGATCAGCAACTGCTTCAAGTTGGGAGTCTGAATTAGATTCAAGCATCTGGGTGGTCAGGCGGAGGATAACCATCCAGTGACCCAGAACTCTGGCCCCAGGTAAAAGCGGGGCATCTTCTCCCAGATACGATTGAGCCGCTTCAGGATAATAATCTGGGCGGTCACTGATTTTTATACATTTCAACATGATCTCTTTTGCCATATCCCGGTATTTATGGTTGCCTGCAGCTTT
>JAUXBI010000228.1 GCA_030619435.1 Syntrophaceae bacterium | reverse complement strand
GGTTTTAGCAGACACAGTACAGCATGTACTAACATGATAGTAACGAGTGCCGCGTCGACTGATGGTTCAATCATGATTACATATACGTGTGATGGTGAATTTCATCCTCACTTGAGACACATTCCGGCTGCAGATCACGAGTTGGATGAATATATCGAGATCAAGGACTGGCAGGGAAATATCAGAGGCAGAATCAAACAGGTGCCACATACGTACGCAGTTACAAATCTCATAAATGAGCACCAGCTTGTTATAGGGGAAACCACCTTTACCGGCCGAATTGAACTTCAAAACAAAGATGCTATGCTTCATTATTGGCAGCTTATGAGGCTGGCGCTTCAAAGGGCAAAAACCGCAAGGGAAGCTATTGAGGTTATCGCCGACCTTGTTGAGGAATATGGATATTCCAGTGAGGGAGAGTCAATATCAATAGGGGATAAACACGAGGCATGGCTTTTGGAGATAATAGGAGCCGGCCCGGGTGAAAAGGGTGCTGCCTGGGTAGCTCGGAGGATCCCCGATGGATATATCTGCGCCCACGCGAATAAGTCGCGTATCGGAGAGTTTCCCCTGGATGATCCTGAAAACTGTCTATATTCAGAGAATGTAATAGACCTTGCAGTCAAAAAGGGTTACTACAACCCGGAGTCAGGAGAACCCTTTAATTTCAGTAAGGCATACTGTCCCGCTACACCCCAGAAGCTTCGCTACACTGCGACCCGCGTATGGAGTATTTTCCGCAAGTGCGCTCCTTCGAAAGAATGGTCTGCGGATTATCACCGTGGCATAAAGGGAGCGGAACCATATCCTCTGTGGATAAAACCCGACAAAAAGCTAAGCCTTGAGGATGTTATGGGTATTATGAGAGATCATTATGAAGGAACCGTGTATGATATGACAAAAGGAGTGGACGCCGGGCCATTTGGCACACCGAATAGATGGAGGCCGATTACCTGGAATATCGACGGGGTTGATTACACATGGGAGAGGCCGATTTCCACTCAGCAGACCGGATTCTCTTATGTCTCACAGTCGCGTTCCTGGCTCCCTGATCCAATTGGAGGAGTCCTGTGGTATGGAGTTGATGATACTTATTTCACCTGCTATGTTCCCCTCTATTGCGGTATAAATGATATCCCTGAATCTTACGCCAGGGGAAATATGGGAGAATTTTCCATCGATTCAGCGTGGTGGATTTTTAATTTTGTCGCCAATTATTCTAATCTTCGATATTCGCAGATGAAAGAGGATATTCAGGCTGTACAGAAGGAGCTGGAAGGAAAACTTATTTCTCTTCAGCCTGCGGTTAATATGACGGCAAAGAAACTTTTTGAAGAGGATACTGATCTTATGACCAGCTATCTTACCGATTATTCCCTGACTCACGCGGAGATGGTGGTGGAACGCTGGGCGGAGCTTGGGAACTGCTTGATTCGTAAATATAATGACGGGTACACACAAGTCAAAAAGGGGAGGCCAAAAGAAACCGGGTATCCCGAAAGTTGGTTCAGAGATGTTTTAAAACAGAGAGCGGAGCAGTTTGAACTGGAAAGCTGGGATGAAGATTCTGTTGAGACACAGATGCCCTATTGACTCCAAGGCGCGTAACTTCCTTCTGGAAATAGTATTAGCTTTATGGTGTGTACAGCAGTGGCGGCTATAAGAAGAGCTAGATTCCTCGTTCTTTTTTTATCTTTTCATATGCTTCTTGGATTTCCTTAAAGCGATTTGTCGCGAAGTCAGTAAATTCCTCCGGAAGTCCCTTGGAAACGATTGTGTCGGGGTGGAAATCCTTTACAAGCTTTCTATAACTTGCTTTGATTTCTTTTTCAGAACTGGATGCGGTGCAGCCCAGAGTTCTGTAGTGTTTCTCCACATCCTCAAAATATCGGGCTTTCATATTTTCAAATTGTTCATTGTCGATTCTAAAGATATTTTTTATTTTGTTGAGGGCGTTTTCCTCCGCCGGATGGAGTGTTCCGTCAGCAGCGGCAACCTGGAAAAGTACATCCATAAAAGAGAGCAGAAGATTGGGGTTCCGGCTGTTGATTTTGTAAAGCTGTGCCGCGAAGTCATCGATAGAATATTGGGAGTTTTTGGCTTCGTTGAATATCTTCCTGGCAAACTCTCTTTCCTTGGCGGATATATTCATGCTGTTAATAAAATTGTCAACCACAGCAATCTCATCTCTGGTTACAACTCCGTCTGCCTTGGCCATCCGGCCCAGTATGGAGAATATACTTACAAAAAAGGCAGCCTTGACTTGTTCTACTTGCCTGAAAGATGAAGCTTGGCCACCCGTATTTATTCTTTTATCAACAAGATGATGGCCCAGTGCGGCTCCCGCGATTGCTCCCAGAGGACCTCCTATAAAGAGGCCGAGTGATCCTAATGTTAGTTTTCCATACCAGCTCATCTTTATTCTCCCACAGGTTAGTTCCAAAAAGCTAATCGATTATATATCAAATAATTGACCATATGTCCATGAATTCATAGTGAAATAGGGATATACACATGTATCAATAACTGTAGTTTATAGTAAGTTTTTAAGAGTTCTTATTTCGTCAAAAACCCGTTTTCTGAAAGGCACCGAGAGATAGCTCGTTTTAAGCTTGCCGCCATCGATCGATTCTGTTATTTGCCTTATCGTCTCAATGGAATCACGGTAGTTTGAGAGGGCCTTGTTAATTTCACTATTGCCTTTGTAGTAGAGAGCAAGCTCGCGGTATAACTGCCAGGTGGTTTCTCTGGTCCCCATCTTTTTGCTTAACTTGAGTCCCGCGCTTAGTATTTTCTCGGTTTCCTGTGCTTGCTGTTTTCCGGCTAGCGCTCCCTCCGCG
>JAUXBI010000152.1 GCA_030619435.1 Syntrophaceae bacterium | reverse complement strand
GTTGTGTGGTTAACGGGCCGGGGGAGGCGGCTGAGGCGGATATAGGTATTGCCGGAGGTCGCGGTAGCGGTGTGCTTTTCAGGAAGGGTAAAGTTGTAAGGAAGATAAGAGAGGAAGAGTTTGTTGATGTATTAATGGATGAGATAAAGAAGGAGGAGTAATGCGTTATTCTGAGATGTTCTTGCCGACGGGAAGGGAAATACCTTCCGATGCGGAAATTGTCAGTCACTGGCTCATGATAAGGGCAGGAATGATAAGAAAGCTGACCAGCGGGATATATTCTTATCTTCCCCTCGGGTTTAGGGTGATTAAGAAGGTGGAGCAGATTGTACGTGAAGAGATGAACAGAGCGGGTGCGCAGGAGGTGTTTCTTCCCGCGGTACAGCCGGCTGAACTCTGGCAGGAATCCGGCCGTTGGCAACAGTATGGCAAGGAGCTCTTGAGGTTTAGGGATCGCCAGGACAGGGAATGCTGTCTCGGCCCGACCCATGAAGAGGTAATAACCGATCTTGTACGCAACGATGTCAAGACCTACCGCCAGCTTCCAAGGAATCTCTACCAGATACAGACAAAATTCCGTGATGAGGTACGGCCGAGGTTTGGAATCATGCGTTGCAAGGAATTCAGCATGAAGGACGCCTACAGCTTTGACGTGGATGAAAAGGGCGCCGAGATAAGCTATGAAAAGATGTTTGAAGCTTACAGCAGGATTTTCAGCCGGTGTGGTCTTAAGTTCAGGGCTGTGGAGGCTGATACCGGAAATATTGGGGGCAGTTTTTCTCATGAGTTCATGGTGATGGCTGATACGGGAGAGGATGCCCTGGTTTTTTGCAGTTCCTGCGACTATGCGGCGAATGTAGAGAAGGCTGAAGTTTCCATGCCGGAGAAAAAGGCGGTTGATGAGTCAGCATTTTCGCCTCTTGAGGAGATTCATACTCCTGATGTGAGAACAATCGAAGAGGTCTGTGCTTTTCTTGATGTTACACCGCAAGATGTGGTGAAAACATTAATATTCCTGGTTGATGATTCGCCTGTTGCCGTTCTCGTGAGAGGGGATGAAGAGATAAATGAGGCAAAGCTTAGAAGCTATCTGGGATGTGATTCCTTAGAGCTGGCGACCGACGACATTATTTATGAGGTAACGGATTCTCCCAGGGGATTTGCCGGGCCCATCAATATAAAGTCAAGGATTGTCGCGGATTATTCCTTTGTAAATATGACCAACTGTGTCGTGGGGGCGAACAAAGAGGATTATCACATAAAGAATGCCAATATCGGAAGAGATTTTAAGGTGACCGAATTTGCGGACCTGGGGCTTATCAAGGAAACAGACAGTTGCCCCCGTTGTGAAAGCCCTCTCAGGTTTGCCAGGGGTATCGAGGTGGGTCATGTCTTCAAGTTGGGGACAAAATACAGCAAGGCGATGAAGGCCACCTATCTGGATAAGGATGGCAAGGAGAAGTACATGGTCATGGGGTGCTACGGGATCGGTATAGGAAGAACGGCTGCGGCGAGTATAGAGCAGAATTACGATGATAATGGGATTATATGGCCTGTCTCGATAGCCCCATTTCAGGTAATGATAACGCCTGTAAATATAAAGGATGAGGCACTTTTAACAACGGCTGAAAAATTGTACCAAGGTCTCATGGATAAGGGAATTGAGGTTATACTTGATGACAGGGACGAGAGGGCAGGAGTAAAATTCAATGATGCTGATCTGATCGGGATTCCGCTCCGGATTACCGTCGGTCCTAAAAGACTCGCGGAAGGTAAGGTAGAGGTAAAGATCAGAAAATCCGGTGAGGTCGAAATACTTTCAGTGGATGAGGCGGAAAAATTTATTGTAGATTGGGTGCAGGCAGAACTGAAAGCTGATAGCTGATTAAAAAGCACTGGCAGGGTGGCACGGACAAACAAGTTTTTCCATGCTACCTTACAACTCAGAACTTTGAACTCGGAACTCGGAAATTTCATTTAAATGATACGAATAACCGACATACTTGATAAGGCGGGGGAATATCTGTCTCCAACGGATCTGGAGATGATCCAGAAGGCATATGTTTTTTCCGCGACTGTTCACAAGGGGCAGGTTCGCCTCTCAGGGGAGCCTTATCTGACACATCCTATGGAAGTTGCTGGAATTCTTGCAGATATGAATCTTGACGTAGCGACCATAGTGACCGGTTTGCTCCACGATACAGTGGAAGATACTCTGACCACACTTGATCAGATAGAGAAGGCCTTCGGCAAGGACGTCTCCTTCCTTGTGGATGGACTGACCAAGATCAGCCAGATAGAATTTGGAGATCGGGAAGAAGAGCAGGCGGAAAATTTCAGGAAGATGATCCTGGCGATGTCTTCCGATATCAGGATACTCCTTATTAAGTTGGCAGACAGGATTCACAATATGAGAACTCTGGAGTTTCAGAAACCTGAAAAGCAACAATTTATTGCCAGGGAAACTCTTGAGTTGTATGCGCCTTTGGCCAATCGTCTCGGTATCAACTGGATGAAGGTGGAATTGGAGGATCTTTCATTCAGGTACCTTTATTCTGAGGAGTATCATGAGCTGTCCAAGCGAGTCGTGAAAGGGAAAAAGAGGAGAGAAAAATATACTGAAGAGGTAAAGAATATAATACGAAAGGAAATGCTCAACTATGGTCTGAAATGTAAGGTTGATGGCAGGGCAAAGCATTTTTACAGTATCTTCCAAAAGATGGAGGAACAGCGTATAGAGTTTGATGAAATCTATGACCTTACAGCCTTCAGGATAATTCTCAGTTCTAATAATGACAAGAAATGTTATGAGGTACTGAGCGTCGTTCATTCTCTTTGGAAACCGGTCCCCGGCCGTTTTAAAGATTATATAGGGATGCCAAAGGCCAATAACTATCAATCTTTACACACAACAGTTATAGGGCCCTATGGCGAAAGGGTGGAAATTCAGATCAGGACCAGGGCTATGCACGAATGGGCGGAAAAGGGAATAGCCGCTCACTGGAAATATAAAGAGGGAGAACTGTCTCAAGAGGGTGAGGAAGAACAGATCAAGAGGGTAAGGGATCTACTTGAAGTTCAGCAAGAACTCAAAGATCCCCGAGAGTTTATGAAAAATCTGAGACTTACCCTTTTCCCCGACGAGGTTTATGTCTTCACTCCCCAGGGTGATGTAAAATCTTTCCCCAAGGGAGCCACACCGATAGATTTCGCCTACAGCATTCATTCGGATGTTGGCAATCAGTGTATAGGTGCCAAGATTAACAGAAGCATTGTTCCTCTGAAATACAAACTTCAAAATGGTGATACCGTTGATATTATAACCCAGTCGGGACATCATCCCAGCAAGGATTGGTTGAAAAATGTCGTTACTTCGAGGGCTATATCGAGGATAAAAAACTGGATAAAGACTGAAGAGCGGAAAAGAAGCATCACGCTTGGTAGGGATATTCTTGAGAGGGAGTTTAAAAAATATAATCTGAAGTTCAAACAGATTATCAAATCTGACGAAATTAAAAAGGTTTGTGAAATATATTCAATAAATACAATCGATGATCTGCTGGCGGTTATAGGTTATGGAAAGATATCCGCAAAGCATATAGTCCACCGTTTTTTGCCTGAAGAAGAAAGAAAACTCATTGATGTTGTTCCGGAGAAGGTAGAGAAAAAAGCGAGAAGACCTTCCTCTGCAGGAGTTTCAATTACCGGAATTGATGATGTGATGGTGAGATTTGCCAAGTGTTGTGATCCTCTTCCCGGTGATAGTATCGTAGGTTATATTTCCCGGGGTAGAGGAATAACCGTTCACACGGCAAATTGTCCCATGACGCAGGAGGTAGACTCTGAAAGATTAATCGACGTTCGATGGGACACCAGAGAGAAACAAATATATCCGGTTCATATAAGGGTCCTCTGTGGTGACAAAAAGGGATTATTGGCCGAAGTCAGTTCCGTTATATCGTCTAAAAATATTAATATAAGACATGCCGAGATTGATACAACACCGGAGAAGAGTGCAATCCTCGATTTTGAAATAGAAGTGAACGATTTAAAGCATTTCAATGAATTGGTATCTGAACTCAAAAAACTGAAAAGTGTATTATCTGTTGAGAGGATGAGAGGATTGTTTTTTAAGCCGATAAAGAAAAGAATACATGAAAAGTCGGTTTAATTATTGACAGCTATAGACAGCTTGCTGTATTAAGCGCGTACCCCACCCAAACCCTCCCCCTTCAAGGGGGAGGGCAGGGTGGGGGTCGCGTTGCATAAAATCACCGAACGGAGTGAGGTTATTTTATATGGGACTCTACGATTTTACCTTTTATGATCTCATAAATCAGAATGCGGTTTCTTACAAAGGAAAAGAGGCATGGTCCGAAGTTGATGACGGCCGCACCCTGACCTTTCCGGAGTAAAAGGAAAAGGTGGATCAACTGGC
>JAUXBI010000094.1 GCA_030619435.1 Syntrophaceae bacterium | reverse complement strand
TCCTAACAGCCTACAGCCTATCCACCTGATTGTCTTTTATGTAAGCTTTTCTCTTACGACATCCGCGACCTGTTTGCAGTATTGCCCTACATCTTCGTCGGTGGGTCCTTCCACCATTACCCGGCACATGTTCTGCGTGCCGGAGTAGCGAACCAGAACCCTTCCTTTATCTCCGAGTTTTTCTTCGACTTTGCCAATAATCCCCACAAGTTCGGGAATCGTCGATATCTCGGGTTTTGAAGTTACATCCACATTGATAAGCTTTTGAGGAAACACCTTCATTATGCTTGCAAGCTCGGAAAGGGGTTTCCCCTCCCTTTTCATTGCCGCTAGGAGCTGCAGGGCTGAGAGGAGACCATCTCCCGTCGTATGGTGATTCAGGAAGATAATATGACCTGAATCTTCACCTCCAATGGAGGCGCCTTTCTCTTTCATCATCTCAAGAACATACCTGTCTCCAACAGGAGCAGTCGCCTTTTCGATGCCCAAACGCTTAAGGGCAAGACCAAGGCCTATATTGCTCATAACAGTTTCAACTACCAGATTATTGGTAAGATTGCCCTCTGCCTTCATCATCCTGGCGCATATGGCGATAACCTGGTCTCCTGTGAGTACACAGCCCTTTTCGTCAACGGCAATAAGCCGATCGCCGTCTCCATCGAAGGCAAACCCGACATGGGCGCCCCTTTTTACTACCTCATCAGCCAGTTTTTCCGGGTGCTGTGAACCGCATTCGTGATTGATGTTTTCCCCGTCGGGTTCAGCAAAGATGGTGTGTACTTCCGCGCCCATTTCGAAGAAGGGTTTCGGCGCAATTCGATATGTGGCGCCGTTGGATGCATCCAGCACCACGCTGGTGCCTTCAAGCGTATATTCCTTGGGAAATGTATTTTTCAGAAAAACGATGTACCGCCCCCTGGCGCCCTCTAAATTATACGCCTTTCCCAGCTCCCTCGGCGAAGGATGAAGATCCTCCATTTTGTTTGAAAGTACCATCTCCTCTATCTCCAGTTCCTTTTCATCGGGGAGTTTGTACCCGTCACTGGAGAAAATCTTGATTCCATTGTCCTGGAAGGGGTTGTGGGAAGCGGATATTACTATGCCCGCATCGGCCCTCATACTTTTAGTCAAGAAGGCAACTCCCGGTGTCGGCATAGGGCCCACCATATATGCGTCCACACCCATGGAGCAAAGGCCTGAAACAAGAGCATATTCTATCATATACCCCGAAACCCGCGTGTCTTTCCCTATGATAATCCTCGGCTGGTGACCATGACGTTTGAAGAGATGAGCCGTTGCCATCCCTATTCGCAGGGCCATTTCTGATGTCATCGGGTATTCGTTTGCCACTCCCCTCACTCCATCTGTACCGAATAGTTTGCCCATGTTTTTTTCCTTGTTTTTAATTGATCGAGCAGGTTTTCCCTGCTGGGAAACAAACTTTATATGTTATTCCACGAATTTTTACAATAAGTAAAATCATCAAATTCTCCTTGACATCAATCGCCGCTTATAGTAGGGCTGATAGTTAGAAGGAAAAGATTCTTTTTGTAGTGCAGCTGAAGGAGTTTTTTCATCATGCCGCTTGATTCACTGCTATCAGAGAAAAGAAATCATCTCACCACGGCCCAGCAACGGGCAATGAAATACATCACAGAAAATTATGAGGAGACAGTTTTCCTGACGGCATCAAGCTTGTCACGGCGTATAGGTGTCAGCGAGGCTACTATCGTACGACTTGCCCAGGCCCTTGGTTTTCACGGTTACCGGGGAATGCAGAGAATGTTACGGGAGGATTTCCAGGATCGTCTTTCCACCGATGCGCGACTCGAGCAAACCGTTAAGCATGCCAAAACGGATGAAGCTATTTTGGTAAAGGTCATGCAGGAAGACATCCGTAATCTTACTCAAACCCTTGAGTCCATTCCAATCAAGACCTTTCGCCGGGCGGTCGCAGAAATGGCAATTGCCCGAAGGATTTTTGTTATCGGATTAAAGGGGAGTCATTCAACCGCGCTGGTACTTGCAAGATACCTCAGTTTTTTAAGAGACGGAATATATTTATTAAAACCGGGATATGGGGATATCTGGGATTCATTTCACGACGTTGGCGCGAAAGATTTGGTAGTGGGTATCAGCTTTCCTCGATATCCTCGAATCACTGTAGATGCCCTGGCGTATGCCAATGATAAGGGAGCAAAAGTAGGGGCAATTACAGATTCGCTGTTTTCCCCTCTTGCGGATCACGCCCATTGGGTGCTTCCAGTCAGGCACCAGCTGGATTCCTTTATAGAGTCGTATACCGCTACTGTGAGTTTGATTAATGCGTTGCTTACTGCCCTGAGTGTTCAAAATCCCCCGGAAACATTGAAGGCACTGAAAAAACGGGAATCTTTATGGAAGAACAAGGGGATCTACTGGACGACACCTGCAGGAAAAGGGGAGGTATAAAGTAATATCTTGAAAATCTATCCGGGAAGGAGGTGTAAATAAGTACAAGAGGTTGATGTTTATAGTTTATCTGGCTCTAAAGAGGAAACTTAATTAAAAAAGGAGGACAAGATGAAGAAAGCATTATACGTAGTTTTGGTAATTTGCATAACTGTTGGTCTGGTTTTTGCCGGTCCGGCTGTAGCCAAGAAGGTATTTATGACCATAGGAACCGGTAGTCCGGGTGGCTGCTATTATCCCCTTGGCGGTGGTATGTCTGTTATTATCCAGAAAACTATCGACGGGGTCAGGTGTGCCGCCGAGTCAACGGGCGCATCGGTGGAAAACAGCCGCCTGGTGGGTATTGGGGATACCGATATGGGAATGGTCATGGGGAGTGTTGCCTATAAGGCAACCAAGGGCTTGAAGCCCTTCGACAAGAAATATCCCCTTGTGGCTCTGTTTCAGATGTATCCAGCCCCAGAGCATATTGTGACTACCAAACAGTCCGGAATCAAAACAATAGCCGACTTGAAGGGAAAGAAAGTCTCTATTGATGTTCCGGGAAGCGGTTGCTCAACCGTGGCCAAGGCTATGCTGAAGGCGGCCGGTTTTGACCTTAAAAAAGACCTGAAACTTGCCAACCTTTCCCAGTCGGAATCTGTCCAGGCCCTGAAGGACGGTATTGTCGATGCCTGTTTTTTCAACTTTGCCTATCCCGCATCTGCGGTGATGGATCTTGCCGCTACGAGGGATATTGTCATGGTTCCCGTCAGCAAGAAGCTTGCTGATAAAATTGTCAAGGAGAATCCTTACTATCTTAAGGTAACCATTCCCAAGGGAAGCTATGATGACGTTGATTACGATGTTCTCTGTATCGGCGATTCCAACGTGATGGTCGCCAACAAGAATATGCCTGACGATATCGCCTACAAGGTCGTCAAGGCAATTTACACCAACGTAAATGAGGGCAAATACGCCCTTATCAACATTCATCCGATTGCCGCTCAGTTGACACCTGCAAATGCGGTTAACAGTCCGATAGCACTTCACCCTGGCGCGGCGAAATACTTCAAGGAAGTAATGAAATAAAGACCAACGGCCCGGCCGGCAACATAACCGGCCGGGCACTTACTCCTATGCTATTGAGAATCATATATATCCTGTTACTGCTGACTCACTTGTTGAATATCCCTGTCTTTGCGGCAGAAAAAAGCGATCTGTATCTTCAAGTGGTGGGACAGCCTGGGGGCAGGGTCCTGCTGGAATTTCAGGTTGAGGCGGGAGATCTTTTTTATATCGATTATGTCCATTCTTCTGATCACACCCCGATTCATGACATTTTTCGAATGGATGAGGGTGGGATCGTTCTTATTGAGGAAGATTTCGACTGGTACGGCTCAGGTCTGGAATCTCTCTCAAATGCTGGAGCAAGGGTTTCCCTTTCGGGAAATAAGACAAGGGTCTTTCTGCACCGGAAATGTCCCAGGTTTCTGCTTCGCGTGGGAAGGGTAGCGGGTCATGTCATTACATACAAAGACAACCAGATTCCTCTGCTGTCCATTGCCAGGGGGGGGGATTCGGTATGGATTCGTCTGGTGAAAAAAGGAAGGGAAGAATGAATATGGAAGAAAAAAATGACAAGATCATAGATCCGTCACTTGAGGAGGAAATCAGCGTTGCGGAGGGTGCCGCACAGGAAATTCTAGAGAAGTTCGAAAAAAAAAGGATATATACGGGCGCAGCCGGTCTGGCAATTACAATTATTGCTGTTGCGACCTCCTGCTATCATCTGGCCTATGCCTATTTTCACCCGTTCTTTGCCCTTGACCACAGGGCGATACACTGGATGTTGATGTCTGTCCTGCTCTTTGCCCTCTACCCTTTTTCCCAAAAAAGGTCTCCAAAAAACAGGATGTCTATCTTTGACTGGATCTTCCTGTCTGCTTCTGCTGGCATATGCGTATGGATATTTATTTATTCAACGCCGATATTGAATCGTGCAGGCACATTTTTGCCTGTTGATGTGGCAATGGGAACCATCCTTATAATATTGGTGCTGGAGGCGGTGAGAAGAACAACGGGACCGGCTGTTCCAATTATTGCAATTATTTTTATATGTTATGCGCTGTTCGGCCCCTATCTACCCGATTTTATTTGCCATAAGGGATACAGCATCAAGAGGCTGTCCACCTACCTGGCCCTTTCTACGGACGGGGTGTTCGGCGTTCCCCTCGGGGTCTCCGCAAACTTTATCCTCCTGTTCATCCTTTACGGTGCCCTTTTGAGGAAGACGGGAGCGGGACAGTTCTTTACGGATGTTGCTTTCGCTCTGACGGGCTGGTCAAGAGGCGGTCCGGCAAAGGCAGCTGTTGCTTCCAGTACATTTTTTGGAATGATATCGGGGAGTTCCGTGGCGAATACCGTAACAACCGGCTCTTTCACGATACCCCTTATGAAGAGAACTGGTTATCCGGGGTACTTTGCCGCGGGTGTTGAGGCATCATCATCAACCATGGGACAGATTATGCCTCCCATTATGGGCGCCGCCGCTTTTATTATGGCCGAGTTTTTATCCATTCCCTACTATAAGGTATGTATTGCCGCCGCGATACCCGCGTCCCTCGCCTTTTTTTCAACCTTCATGCAAGTGCATTTCAGGGCTGTTTCAATGGGAATCTCGGGTTTACCAAGGGCGGATCTGCCAAAAATCGGGAAGGCTTTTGCCGAGGGATGGCATCACGTCTTTTCGATCTTTCTTCTTATTTACTTTCTCATGAGGAGTTTCTCCCCGGAAAGAGCGGTGTTCTGGGCGATTATCGCAACTGTCGTGTCCTCGTTTATCATGAATATTGTCAGAAGGAAATCTGTCAGGGAATTTGGAATGTTGATCCTGGAGGGTCTGAAGGAGGGCGCCACGGGGGCCGTTGAAGTAGCCGCCGCCTGTGCCGCGGCCGGTATCATCATAGGTTGTATTACGATGTCGGGACTGGGAATCAAATTTTCCTCTCTCATTGTTGACGCGTCGATGGGACATCTCTATCTGGCCCTGCCCTTTACCATGATTGCCTGTGTTTTTCTTGGTATGGGAGTCCCCACTACCGCCCAGTATATTATCATTTCGTCCCTTGTCGCCCCCGCCCTTGTCCAGATGGGGGTGCTGCCCATTGCCGCGCATCTCTTTATCCTGTATTACGGCACAAGGGCCGATATCACGCCGCCGGTGGCATTAGCCGCTTATGCCGGAGCAGGAATCGCCAAATCCGATCCATGGAAAACGGGTATCAGCGCATTTCAGCTTGGCATAGCGGGATTTATCATCCCCTTTATGTTTGTTTACGCGCCCGAATTGCTGATGATCGGAAGCGCATGGGCTATCCTGACGAGTTTTCTGACGGCGGCTTTTGGAATTGTATGTCTTGCAGCCGGTGTTCAGGCCTGTCTGCTTGTCAAGGCTAAATGGTACGAAGTTGTTATATTCCTGACGGTGGCGCTCCTTATGATAAAGCCCGGTCTGGTGACGGATGGGATAGGTTTTGTGCTGTTTGCCGTGGCTTTCAGTTCGCAGTGGATGAGAAGAAGACGCATTGCGGCATCAACAGTCGCCGCATAAAATAGAGTGATTAAGAGATCGAAGGGAGAAAACAGATGCAGAGATCATTGGAAAAGGTTTTTAACCCAGGGTCGATTGCTGTTATAGGGGCCTCCGAGGTCCCGGGAAAAGCCGCCGAAAGGAGGACAAGAAGTCTAATCCAGGGGGGATACAAGGGGGATATTTATCTTATTAACCCGAAACGTGATGAGCTTTTCGGAATGAAGGCATATCACAGCATTACGGAAGTGGATAAGGAAATAGACCTTGTTATGGTGGTAATTGCACCCAGGTTTCTCGCTTCCGCCGTGGCGGACAGCATCAAGATGGGCGCCAAAGGTATCATCATTATTACAGCGGGCCTTGGGGAGACCGGTGAAGAGGGAAAAAAGATTGAAGCAGAGATTTTGAGTGAGGCGGAAAAGACAGGGGCCTATATCATCGGTCCTAATTGCAGCGGCATGTTCAACGCCTCGGCAGATATCAATATGCTGGGGATTCCCACTATCAATAAGGGCTCGATTTCGGTTCTTACACAGAGCGGCAATGTGATCGACTCATTGACTCATTTTGCCGGGATGAAGGGGTGTGGTTTTAACAAGATGATCAATGTCGGCAATGCCGTAGGAGTTCAATTACATGAGTACATTACATACCTGAAGGATGACCCTGACACAAAGGTCATCGCGACCTACCTAGAAGGCATCAAGGGGGGGAACGAGCTGGTCAGGGCTGCCCGGGAAGCGGCAAAAACAAAACCGATTATTGCCCTCAAGGTGGGCAAGTCGAGTGCCGGGGCAAGGGCTGCAGCTTCTCATACGGGTTCGCTGGCTGGTGATGATATAATCCTGGATGCGGCGTTTAAACAGG
>JAUXBI010000193.1 GCA_030619435.1 Syntrophaceae bacterium | reverse complement strand
TTGCCTTAAGTTCTGATTCGATCTGGAACACATTATTTTCTAAACAGATTTTTTCTCTGGCTAAAATTTTTATCCTGGATATAGTTTTTCAGCGCAGAATTTTAAAAGAAAGTGTCTCCCGCTGGTCAATGCATTCTCTCATATTTTCTGCGCTGTTGTTGAGATTTGGATTAAGCCTTTTTACGGCCATCGGATATTATTTTAATCCCCGGGGAAATATCATGACCGCCCTGATCGATAAAAATCACTGGTTTGTCGCTTTCACCAATGACCTTTTAGGCCTGTTTATTCTCCTTGGCATTGTCTGGGCAGTTATAAAACGGTTTATTGTAAAACCGGATCATGTGGTCTCGGAATACCAGGACACCCTCATTCTTATGATTATAGGCAGTCTTGTGGGCTTAGGATTTCTCCTTGAAGGAGCAAGAATTCTTGTCACCGGGATCCCGTTTGACATGGCCATCTACTCTTTTATCGGCTATGGAATCAGCCAGATGCTTTCCATCTTTTCTTTTGACTGGGCATCCATTTATTCGTTGATGTGGTACGCCCATGGAATTGTGGCAGCACTTTTTATTGCCTACCTCCCGTTTGGAAAAATGAAGCATGTCTTTAACACGCCGCTGACATATTTTATTGAAGAAGTCGATGGCGTTAAAAATAAAAAACGGATCTAGTTGGAAACTAAATCAATAGGTAACAAGATGACGACAGAAAAAAACGAGGTATCTAACTCCCCAATAGTTGAGATAACGGATGAAAAACAGGCCCTCCGGGAGATATCCTTACACAAGCTTGATATGAAGCGTTTGATAGAGCTTGACGCCTGCACTCGATGTGGAGAATGTCTCATCTGGTGCCCGGTCTATGATCAGGACTCTAAAGAGGGATTGATACCTCGCCGAAAAATAATGGAATTTTTAAAGATTGCGAGATCACAGAACGGATTTCTAGCGGCAATTATTAATAGCGACAAGGTCGGTAGTACCTTAAAAGAAATAATCAGTAAGCTATGCGGGTACAAGGAAATCACCAGCGAACAATTGGAAGAATTCGTATCTAATCTGTATGAGTGTTCCACCTGTGGTCAATGTGAAGTGGTCTGCCCTGCCCATATTGATACGGTTAA
Source organism: Syntrophaceae bacterium (assembly GCA_030619435.1). Lineage (GTDB taxonomy): Bacteria > Desulfobacterota > Syntrophia > Syntrophales > UBA2210 > UBA2210. The sequence goes on along the minus strand of JAUXBI010000193.1, from coordinate 2,628 downwards.
CCTCTGGGAAGAACTTCGCCGTTTAATTGTCCGGGCAGGATACGGTCCGCTGGAGCCTCAAAAGGCGCTTCGGAAAAGTGTCATGGCCTTCGATAACCCCTGGCAACAGCCAAGGGCCGGCAGGACAAAATGGTCACGCCGTGCTAAAAAAGACGGTTTAATTGAAGAGGAGCCCCGGCTGATAAAAAAAACCAAGGGTAAAGTGCTTCTTTTTTTGGGGTGTACCGCTTCTTACGATGCAAATGTCAAGCAGGTTGCCATCAATACCATAAATATCCTCGAAGCGCTGAATATTGACTACGGTGTGCTGGGTAAAGATGAAAAATGCTGCGGCAGTGTGTTGCTCAGAATGGGTGATCCTGAATACGAACGATTGTTCAAGGAAAACATTGACCAGTTTAACAGCCTGGGAATTGATACATTGATCAGTTCCTGTGCAGGATGTTTTAAAACCATTATGCAGGATTATCCAAAAATTGGAAAGCTGAATTTCGAAGTTCTGCATACAGTAGAATACCTGGCCCGATTGTTAAAGAACGGTGAATTAACTTTTCCCCACCCTGTTAATAAAGACATTACATTCCATGACCCCTGCCATCTCGGCAGAGCAACAGGCGCGTTGCTGCGAATCGCCATCCCAGGAACTGAATCTCCATCAGTTCCTGCGGAATCTTGATGCAGGCCCAGGCGGAGAGAAAAGCCATAACGTTAGCTATCCTGGCGCCTTTCCCGATGAGCATAGCACCCATGGGGAACGCTACATAAAGCGGCCCTGTAGGGAGGGCTCCCAGGATCATACTGAGAAGCAGCCCCTTTATGCCCGATCCGGCGCCCAGGTATCTGACGACCACCTCTCTTGAAACCCATACAGCGAACAGCCCCATCAGGATGAGAACCGCGGGCAGGATGTAGACCATCTCCAGGAGGAAGCTCCAGGAGATGTCGGCCACCCTTTCTCCTTTGTCGGGAAAGATCAGGGAAACCGTCACAGTAATTGGAATAATGAGCGTGAGCATTGTCCAGTCCCAGCGAAGCTTTTTATACCAGGGAGCGGAGGGAGCATCATTTAACGAAGTGTTTTTCCGGGGTGGTTTCACAGTATCAATCCCATCAGTATTGCGATAATTATCGCTGCAATAAAGCTGAAGCCGTTCCGAATAAGGGTGAACCTCTTTCCCAGCTCCTTAACTTCGACAGGGATGAATATGAACCCCACCATGGTCAGGGTGGTTATGAAGGCCGCAACCGACATAATACCGGCCCCGGACTGCATCAGCGATGCCCCCATAGGGAAAGCCAGGATAGCCGGTATGAACAGGACGGACCCAAGTACCGCGGCAATAGCGACACCCAGTAATCCGCTGCTGCTCCCCAATATCCCGGAAATAAAGGAGGAGGAGACGAACCCGAGGAAGAGACCTATCACCACTATCACGAGCAGTACTGCAGGAAGCATTTTTCCGGCGGCTTTCAAGGCAATCTTCAACCCCTTCAAGGTTTTCTTCCGGCTCTTCAAAAGAGATAATGTAAGCGCCAGACCCACAAGGGAGTTTATCGCTATCGCCGTTGGAGACATTTGATTTTTCCTTCCAGGTTGGTTGAGCAGCTCATCGGGCTACCTTCTTATCGCAGAGGCTGACGAAGCAGTTCAGCATTGCTATTCTCTGCTCTATTGCCTCTAACCATGCAGCCATGCTCCGCTTCCCTTTATCGGTTATCCTGTAGATCCTGCGCTTAGGGCCGGAGCCCCCATCCTCCCATCGGGATGCCAGCATACCTTTTCCTTCCATCTGCCTCAGTTTCCTGTATACCGCGCCGGTATCCGGAAGCGGTCCGGGAAGAGGGATCTCCTTCATACGGCCGACTATCTCGTAACCGTGTGAAGGTTTCCCGGAAAGTAGATAGAGTATCCGAGGCTCTATGAAACGCTTTCCGGGTCCTTCGCGTCTGAATACGTCGTACTCCGTCAGTCCGGGTCCGTCTTTCACGTTCCGTCCGGTCATCGTTTCCTTCCACTGGATTCTAATAACTGTTAATCACATCTATATGTAAATTACATCTACTTGTCAAGGAATCGCTGAGTATTTTCGTATAATAGAATGTTCGATTGATATTTCAGTCACTGATCCTCGGGGGACAAATTGTCACATATCTGCATTCGAGTCAAAGAACTGGTGAAAACCTACAAGGATCTGACCGCTGTGAACAGCATTTCCTTTGATGTTCGAACCGGAGAGATACTGGGTATTCTCGGACCGAACGGATCTGGAAAGACAACGACCCTCAAATCGATTCTCGGGATCATCGAATTTGACGAGGGTTCAATTGAGGTGAACAGTCTTTCGGTAAAAAGCAGAAGAAAAGAAATACTGAAAGATACGGGCGCCATTCTTGAGGGGGCCAGAAACATCTACTGGCACCTTTCCCCAAGGGAGAATCTAACGTACTTCGCAGGGATAAGAGGTATTCCGCACAAGGCAATAAAAGAGAGGGCTGCTTATCTTCTTGATAGTCTTGAACTTTCCGATGTGGCTGATAAGGAAATCAGGCAGTTCTCATCGGGAATGAAACAGAAGTGTGCCCTGGCCTGCGCCTTCATTCACAATCCCTCCATACTTCTCCTTGATG
>JAUXBI010000031.1 GCA_030619435.1 Syntrophaceae bacterium | reverse complement strand
TGGCGGAAAGTAGTCATATATAAGCTCCATATCCTTTTTGTAAGGCTTGCCCCAGCGTGTAGCTGTTCCAACTCTCAAATTCTCTTCTATCGTCAAATACTTGAAGGGTTGCCTCCCCTCAAGTACCTGAATGATACCACGGCGCGTAATGGTCTCCGGCGGAGAATTCTGAATAGAGCTTTCCCTGTATACAATATCACCATCTGTAACCTTTCCATTCTCCGTTTTAAGGAGCCCTGAGATGGCTTTCAGGGTTGTAGTTTTTCCGGCCCCGTTGCTACCGAGAAGAGATACAATCTGGTTCTCCTTAACAAAGAGTGAGACGCCTTTCAATACCTGGATAACATCTGAATAAACTACACTTATATTGTTTAATTGAAGTAAAATATCTTGTTGCATGACCCCCTCTTGTTTCTGATCCTCAGTACGAAAATGGCCAGAGTCTGAAATTGGAACGAATAATACGCCACACCTCGGCAAGCCCCCTCGGTTCCAGCAGAATAAAGAGGACTATGGCCGCTCCAAATGCTATCTCACGTAGCGGAGCCATTGAAAACCCCACCGCGCTGAGCATATCAACGCTCATAAGAATACCTGTCAGCCACCGCAATCCTTCATTCAAGCCTACAATAAACAGGGCGCCATAGATGGAACCGGCGATACTCCCCAACCCGCCTATGATAACCATTGCTATATATTCCACGGAAAGGCCCAGATTAAAGGGTTCCGCTGTGATACTGATCATGTAATATGCCCACAGGGCGCCGGCTACTCCCGCGTAAAAGGAACTTATCGCAAATGATAGAAGTTTATAGGAAAGTATAGGAATACCCATTCCCTCGGCAGCCCGGTCATTGTCGCGTATCGCTATGAACGCCCTTCCATAACTCGTCCTCATGAGGTTAACGGCAACAAGTGTCATAATAATCAAGCAGGTATAGGCGATATAAAAAAAGCTTCTGTCAGTATCAAACGCTACACCGAATATGGATATTCCTGGAAGCACAATCCCCATGGTTCCCTTTGTAAGCCCTTCCCAGTGGACAAGGAGATATTCAATGATAAACTGTCCGGCAAGAGTTGCGATTGTCAGATATAAACCCTTCAATCTCCACGAAGGCAATCCGAAGAGTGTTCCCACCATGGCGGTTATCAGTCCGGCGGAGGGTACTGCAAGAAGAAAAGGGAAACCCACCTCTGTAGAAAGTATGGCCGCTGCATAGGCGCCCACCCCGAAAAAGGCTCCATGTCCGAGGGAAAGCTGGCCGGTAAACCCTATCAGTATGTTCAGACCAATCGCCGCTATTGCTGTAATAGCGGCGATATTGAGGACATAGAGAAGATATGGTCCGCTTGCATAGGGAACCACCGCGAACAGTATTACAAGCCCGGCAGCAAGGGATGTACGCCCGAAATCAGTCTCAAAAATCGTAAGTTCCTGCTCGTATCTTTCGTTAAAGTTACCGCAGGGGTGAAAGTGCAATTTTCGCATCAAACCCTCTCAATCTCTACCAGACCGAAAAGACCATATGGCTTCACCATGAGTATAAATACAAGTGCGATGTAAGGAACTACGTCTCGCAGTGAAGTGGACAGGTATCCGCCTGTAAAAGTTTCCAGAAGACCGATTATTATCCCTCCGATAACAGCCCCTCCGATACTGTCCAAACCTCCCAGTATAACCACCGGAAAGACCTTTAGTCCTATGGAAGAAAGATCATGGACATTAATCCCGTTGATTGTGCCAAGGACAATCCCGCTCATGCCCGCTACGAGGGCCGCGATAGCCCAGGACAGGGCAAAAACCTTTCTTACGTGCACCCCGAGAGAGAGAGCGGCCGGCTGGTTATCCGCAACCGATCTCATATATATGCCCTGAGAGGAATATTTAAAAAAGAGTCCAAAAAGCATAAGAAATATCAAGCCAATAATGACCGATACGACATAAACCGGAGGTATATTTATACTGCCCCAGTGTATGGCAAGACCCGCCGGGAGAAAGTCCGGAAAGGTATATAGATTTCCACCCCATATGAACAACATTATCCCCTTGAATATAGAGGCCAATCCCACAGTGAGCATGATAACATAGATAAGAGGTTCACCGATCAGAGGACGCAGAAAGAGACGTTCAACAACGAATCCAAGTATAAAAGATCCGGCAAGGGCCAGGGGAAAGGCCACATAGATAGGCAGTTCAGCCCAGCCAATCAGAACCAGAAATACAAATGCCCCCAGCGCCATCAACTCCCCATGCGCAAAATTCAACACGCTGGAAGATTTGAAGATCATTACAAATCCCATGGCTGCCAGGCCATATAGAAAACCTATGCTTATTCCATTTACCAAAAGCTGGATGAAAAATTCCATATAACAAACCTCCTAACCCCTAAAATTCTAATATACGTACCCTGGTTTCCAGTGTGACCACCTGACCGTCCCGGTAGCGCACCTTTGTCTTCACATCCAGATCTTTTTTATTCTCGTACATGGCGGTTATAAGCTTCAGATAGAGCCCGTAGACAAATCTCCTACGCACCTTGCCTGTCCTTGTCAGCTCATCATCATCCGCGTCGAGAAGCTTGTAGAGAAGTATACACTTGCGCACCTTCATCGAATCCGGCAACTTTTCATTAACCTTCCCAACTTCCGTATGCACCAGTTTTTCTACCTCTGCCTGTTGTGAGAGATCGGTATATGTTGTGTAGGGTATCATTCTCTCTTCGGCCCAGTTGCCAACGTTCCCCATATCAATGTTTATCAGCGCGGTTATGTATGGACGCCCTTCGCCAAAGGTTACCGCCTCTCTTATGTAGGGACTGAATTTCAGACGTGTCTCTATAAAATCAGGGGAAAATGCCTCTCCCTGCTTGTTTCTGATGATCTCTTCTCTGCGCCCTATAATAACGAGGTGGTTGTCATCATCAATATATCCGGCATCCCCGGTCCTCAACCAGCCATCCGCAAACGCTGCCTGCGTGGCCTCAAAATCGTTATAATATCCCCTGAACATCGTTTTGCTTGACAGAAAGACCTCCTGATCCTCCGAAATCTTTACATCCATGCCGGACAAGGATCTGCCAACTGTCTCTGCCTTGACTTCATTATCGGGCTGAACCTGAAAGATTCCACCCGACTCTGTAAGCCCGTAACATTGTTTGAGATTCAGGCCAAGCGAGCGAAAAAACCTTATAACATCAGGACTTATCGGATGTCCCCCCGTATACGCGCTGTAAAACCCGGCGCAACCAATCCGGTCCAGAAGCGGACGAAAGATAATAACAGAGGCCAGCCACCCCGCGAGTCTGAGACCAGGGCCGGGTGTTTTTCCCTGTGACTCCAGATCAGTGATCCTGCCGCCTATATTCCCCGCCAGATGAAAGAGCTTCCTTCTTATCAAACCGGCATCACCCATCTTTACCCGAATTGTAGAGGCAAGATCTTCCCAGAACCTGGATGATGTAATAAGTATATTGGGGCCTAATTCACGGAAATCCTCGAGAGTTGTTTCCCGGGTCTCAGGAAAGTTCATTATCATACCACCAGCCAGAGCCACGCCTGTCCCCCACATCTGATCGACTATCCATGCCGGAGGAGAAATCGACAACCAGTTCACCTCCACACCCGCGGGAATTGTTTCCATCCAGCTTGCAGCCATCTCGATAAAATTGATGTGCGACAGCATTGCCAGTTTAGAGATGCCGGTTGTTCCCGAAGTCATTATCATCAGGGCAATGTCGTCCGGTCTCCCCTTCCATACCTCCCTGGCAAACAAATCCGGCTGCTTTTTATCCAGGTCTTCGCCTAGTTCCAGCAGGTCGGCAAAACTAATAAGCCACTCATCGTTGCGATAAGAGCTCATGCCCGTCCGGTCAACATATATGACTTTCTTTACATGGGTAAGCCTGTCACGCATTTCCAACAGTTTATCCGCCTGCTCCTGATCCTCTACAATTACGTACACAGCTTGAATTCTATTAAGGGTGCCGGCCATCTCCTCGCTCACCGCAGAGGTAAACAGGTTCAGGGTAACGGCGCCAAGGGATTGCCCCCCCAATTGAGTGAATAACCACTCCGGGTGATTGTCCATTATAATCCCGACATTATCACCTCTTCTCAGACCGAGAGCACTGAGGCCCAACCCCACTTTTTTCGTAAACTCCAGATAGTCGCGCCAGCTGTATGACTGCCATATGCCATACGCTTTTTCACGAATCGAGGTGCGCTTTCCGAGTTCTTCCGCATGCTTCAGCAGAATCTGCGGAAGCGTGAGGCCAGCTTCGGACATGCCCCCTTTTAAGGGTTTAGAATCCTGAGTTTCGGATTTCGGGCTCATTGCGTATCTCCCAGATAGGCCCTTATAACTTCCGGATCATTCTGTATTGCTTCAGGTGTTCCCTCGGCCAGTTTATCTCCGAAATTTAAAACCATTATGCGTTTAGATATACTCATCACAATAGACATGTCGTGCTCAACGAGTATCATTGTCTGCCCCCAATCCCTGTTTAATTCGGACAGGAATCTCACCATATCTTCCTTCTCTTCAAGATTCATCCCGGCAAAAGGTTCGTCCAGCACCAGAAGTTTCGGCTCAAGAGCCAGCGCGCGACCAAGCTCAACCCTTTTCCGCAATCCATAAGGTAGTGATCCAACTGGCTTTTTCCGAATTGCCTGCATTTCCAGGAAATCGATCAATTCTTCCACGACAGCGCGGTGCCTGACTTCTTCTCTTCGCACACCACGCATGAAAAGAAGCGCCTTGCCCAGTCCGTAGCTGCAATGGATATGGCGTGCCAGGAGCATATTGGACAGAACCGTCATCCCGGGGAACAGCTCAATATTCTGGAATGTTCTCCCGACGCCGCTGCTTATAAGCTTGTGCGTCGGGAGATTTGTTATATCCTTTCCGTTGAACTTTATCCTGCCCGCCTGTGGCCTGTAGAACCCCGTAAGGCAGTTCAGGAGGCTTGTCTTTCCGGCACCGTTGGGTCCTATAATCGCGAACAGTTCTCCGGTCTTTACCTCGAAGTCGATATTGTTCAAAGCCATAACGCCTCCGAAGCTCAGGGTAAGATGGCTCACTTCCAGATCAGCGCGTTTCCCGTCACCGGATATCGCCTTGAATATGTCAGGCTGCCCGCGAAAAGCCTTCATTTTTTCTCCAGAATCTTTATCTCTTCTTTCCCTGGAACAAAAAAGTTTGTAATGGGGACATATCGTCCATCTTCACACACCTTGACGATTCTCCCCTTGAATGATCCTTCGTGATCTGTTTTCGTATAGGTAATGTTGGGCACAAGTCCCCCGAAATCTTCATTTGAGAAGGATTCCATCGCCATATTTATCGTTTTTCTTGTTATCTTTCCATATTTTTCATTGGCGCGGATGAAGGCTCTCTCCATAATCATTCCTACTACAACCCCCTCCCAGTAGGACGCGTCAAACTTATCAACGGTCTTATAACGTGTCCATAGATCTTCCATAATTTTCATACCCTCGGTTTTATCAACCGGCAGACCACCGGGGAACTGTATCTTAAGGCGATCTCTGATTAAGCCCTTGCCCATTCTGAAAAAATCGGGGTCGGTAGATGTCCATGTTCCGAAAAATTCCGGTTTATAATCTATCCTGTCGGCACATTTAAAAGTGGTGATTATCGCCGCCGGAAGCATCTGCATGAAAACATATTCCGCCCCGTTCTTTTTCAGGCGCAACAGTTCAGTCGTCAGATCAAGGGTCCTCGGGGGAAATTCTTCAATCGTTACGATGTCTATATTATGCTTCGCAGCGTATTCCCTGCTCGGTTCGTGTATCGAACGTCCATAGGCGTTATTGTATGTCAGAAGACCAACCCTTGGCGCATCCTTGCCTTTATGAGTTGCACGGATATATTCCAGAACCGCGTAGCAATCCATGCGATAACTTCCGAATGGAAGATACATGTAATCGACCGGTTTCTTGAGGATCTCCCAGCTTGTGGAGTAGTTTATCGCCGGTATCCCGTATCTCTGTATAATGGGCTTAGCCGCAAGTCCTTCGCCCGCGCCCCAGGTGGCAATCATATCCACTTTGTCGCTGACGGCAAACTTTCTGACCGCCGCCACGGCCTCGGGAACCTTGTACATGGTATCCACGAGCTTCATCTCTATCTCGTTTCCATCCACGCCGCCTTTTACTTCATTTACATAACGGAAATAATCCTGTTGACCCTTTGCATGAAACTGCCCCCATGTGGACGCCGGACCTGTGAGGTTAATCGCCGCCCCCACCTTTATCGCCTTTGCGTGTACGCCCGGGACCATACCCAGAATGACAATAAGACCTGTGATGATACAACATATTTTGCGCATTGTTTGTTCCTCCTTTCAAAATAAAAAAGGCCGCGGAATTGATCCCACAGCCTTTAAACAAAAAAAGCCGTGGACAGTCGCTCGGTCTGCCCACGGCTCATATAACGCCTGTATACGTCAAGAGCTCAGAAGGCAGACCTCCGCAAAAAAACTAAAAAAGCTAAAAAATCCACCTGTCTGTTTGCAAATAACGTTCTCCATTTTCTCCACTATCCTTACCGATTTCCAGACTTCATAAAATTAAAACGCGATAAAGTCAAGAAAAATTTATCAGTTCATATACTTAAAAAACTGCGTATTTAAAGTGGTGATCAGTTTCGTGTCTTCCTTGAGCGCTTTTTTGTACGCCTCGAGGCTCCTGATAAACTCATAGAATCCTATATCTTTCTGGTACGCGTCGGCGTATATCTTTACCGCCCGGGCATCTCCTTCACCTTTCAGCTCCTCAGATATCTTGTAAGCCTCTGCCAGGATGATAGTCCTTTCCATATCCGCCTTTGCCGTAATCTTCTTGGATTCCTCCTCGCCCTCTGAACGGTACTGTTTTGCCTGTCTTTCCCTTTCTGCCTTCATCCGCCCGAACACATGCTTTTCATTCTGCTCAGGCAGATCCGCACGCTTTATCCTCACATCCACGACACGGATGCCATATCCTTCCGCACGCTTGGCCGATTTCTTTGTTACCTTCGCCATAAGCGCGTCCCTGGTTTCAGATACAATATCCGACAAATCATGCTGCCCCAGTTCAACTCTGAGCTGCGCGTACACAATATCATCCAGCCTTGCCTGCGCGCCTCTTTCATTTCTCACCGTGGTATAGAACCTCAGCGGATTATTAATGGCCCACTTCGTATAATTGTCCACGACAAGATTCTTTTTATCCTTTGTGAGTATCTCGGTCGGAGACGCGTCATATACGAGTATCCTTTTTTCAAAATTCATCACCTGTTGAATAAAGGGCACTTTAAAGTGGAGACCGGGCCCATATATACCGTCCAGCGGTTTTCCCATCTGTATGACAATCGCCTGCTGCGTCTGATCCACGGTAAAAAGTGAGAGCGATACAACAAGAACAACAATCAGACCGGCGATTACTCCTATTTTTCCTTTTAATTTCATTATCAGCCTCCAGAATTCCCTGCTACTTCGTATTTATCTTCTTATCAATCTCTCTGCCAAGCGACAAATGCGGCAGCATATTTCTTCCTATCTTATCCTCTACTATAACCTTATCAATTCCGGGAAGTATCTCCTCCATCATTTCGATATACAGCCTTTTCTTTGTCACTTCCCTGGCTGTCCTGTACTGAGCGAGTATCTGCAGGAATCTGCTCGTGTCACCTTCGGCGGATATAATCTTGGCTTCCTTATAGGCTACGGCATCGTTTGTGATCTGGGCTGCCTTTCCCTTTGCCTTTGGCAGTATTTCGTTTCGATAACCGTGCGCATCATTTACCATCTTGGCTTTATCTTCCTTGGCGCTGGCGACGTCCTTAAATGCGGCCATAACCTGATCGGGGGGATGAACATCCTGAAGCTGAACGGCTACTATATGTATCCCCGCCTTATAACTATCCAATATTTTTTGAAGAATCGCCTTCGTATCCTGCTGAACCTTGAACTTGCCTACGGTCAGGATATCATCGATTTCGCTTTCTCCAACCGTTTCGCGCATGGCGGCTTCCGCGGCATCCTTTACTGTCTTGGCCTGATTCTTCACATTAAACAGATATGCAATCGCGTCTTTTATCTTGTACTGAACGATAAAGGTCAGGTTCACTATGTTCTCGGCCTTGGTAAGCATCAGGCTTTCATTGGTTACAGATCTTAATCTGCCGAGCTGCCTGTCTCCTATGGTCCTGAATCCTATTTCTATTCTTTGCACCTGCGTCACTTTCGGTTTCATAACCGTTTCCACCGGCACCGGAATATGATAATGAGGGCCCGGTGTAGTGGTACGCACTGCCTTGCCGAATCTTTTAACCACACCGGCCTCGTCGGGTGCGACAAAATATATCCCGGATGCAAGCCAGAGAATCAGCAGGACTACAACTATTATCGGAATCAAACCGAATTTCCCGCCAAATGGAATTTTGAAAGGAATTGATTTTTTGATCTTCTCAACCGTCTCCTTTAAATTGGGCGACTGCCGGTTACCCCACGGGTTTCCATCATTATCCTTCCAGCCCATAAATCTACCTCCCAGTAGCTCTTTTGTAATTTCACCGAATCTAACATGACATTAAACAGGTGTCAATACATATCGGAGAATATTTATTGTCTAAATCCGGCATATATGCTATTAATCTACACTACACAGGATTGGACTTTCAGGAGGAACAATATGAATCCACAGGTATTCAGGGAATACGACGTCAGGGGTGTCGTTGGAGAAGACCTGAATCATGACTTCGTCTATGACCTGGGAAGGGCCATAGGTACATATGGGAAAGAACGGAATGTAAAAATCATGACCGTTGGAAGAGATTGCCGGCTGAGCTCCGAGGAGTATCACAGGACAGTCATGGAAGGTCTTCTTTCAACAGGCATCGACGTTATCGACATAGGTCTTTGCGCCACGCCCATCCTCTATTACTCCATCAGACATCTGAATGCCGATGGCGGAATCATGGTGACCGGAAGCCACAACCCTCCTGAATTTAATGGTTTCAAGATATGCATAGGGCCCGATACAATCTATGGAGAAAGCATACAGGAATTGAGAACCATAATGGAAGGCAATGGTTATGCGTCGGGAGAGGGAACGGCTGAACAGAGAAACCTTACAGCAGATTACCGGGATTATATATTCAATAATGTAACGATAAAGAAGGGATTAAAGGTGATTGTGGACGCGGGCAACGGTGTGGGTGGATTTTTCGCCCTGCCCCTGTTTGAAAGGTTCGGATGTTCTGTAACCCCGCTCTATTGCGATATGAACGGTCATTTCCCCAACCATTTCCCCGACCCTACCGTTGAAAAAAATCTGATAGAGCTTATGCGGCTTGTAAAAGAAAAGAAGGCGGATATGGGAATCGCCTACGACGGTGACGCGGACAGGATAGGTGTTGTAGCCGACGACGGAAAAATAATACGTGGGGACGAGCTCTTGCTGCTGTTTTCAAGATTCATACTGAAAGAAAATCCCGGAGCGGCCATCATAGGAGAGGTCAAGTGTTCTCAAACACTCTATGACGATGTGGAGAAGAATGGCGGCCGAGGTATAATGTGGAAGGCGGGACATTCGCTCATCAAGAGCAAGATGAAGGAGGAGAAGGCTCTGCTGGCGGGAGAAATGAGCGGTCACCTCTTCTTCGCGGATCGCTATTTCGGTTATGATGATGCCATTTACGCGTCGGCAAGACTCCTTGAAATCATTTCCATGACGGGACAGAAACTCAGTCAGATTCTCTCGGATGTTCCTCACACATTCAACACCCCTGAGATAAGGGTGGATTGCCCGGATGATCTAAAGTTCCGGGTAGTTGAAAAGGTCAAAAACTATTTTACAGAGAATTACGATGTTATCGATATTGACGGTGTACGCGTGCAATTCAAAGATGGATGGGGACTCGTGCGGGCCTCAAACACCCAGCCGGTCCTGGTACTGCGTTTTGAATCAAAGACTGAAGATGGCCTCGAATCTATAAAGAAGCTCGTAGAACGCGTCCTGAAGGATACCATGAACACCCTCTGAACAGATCACAAGCATCCTTGTCTGCATCGAGACTATCTCAAACATATATACAACACTACAAATTAACCGGCATATAGTCGGCGGAACCAACTTTAATGGAGGAAAATCATGTTAAGCTTTGCCCAGAAAAATATAAGGATAACAACATTACACCTCCTGGGCAGGGAGCTGCAGGACCTTAGACCAAGGTTGAGATCTGCTTCCAGGGGGAAAAGAACCGTACTTGTTGTTCCAACACTCGCGACAGAATTTACCCTCGAAGAAAACAGGCCTGTTTTCCTGAATATCCTCAAGCAACTTAGCAAAACCGGTTACTTATACAGGATAATTTTCGGGCTTGACAAGGCGACCGATGAAGAGGCACTGGAACTTGCCGGTCTCATGAAAAGATATGGCGTCAGAAATTATATAATTCAGCACAATGAAGGGGCCGGTTTTAAGGCCCTTTACAGCAAATTTAACAATGACGGTTTCGGACTTGAACGAGCTGGAAAGGGCAGAAATATGTTCATGTCTTTCGGCATCGCCCAGGCTTTGG
>JAUXBI010000120.1 GCA_030619435.1 Syntrophaceae bacterium | reverse complement strand
TACGTAACTCGCGCAGGAAAAGTTCCGCCGCCCGGTGCAGATCGACTTCACCACCACTCATCAGGCAGCCGCGTCGCCGGCCGATCTCTTCGAGAAGCAAGATTGCCGTCTCCAGCAGCTCCGGCAACTTATAACGATGCAGCAGCAGCGCAGGATACTTGCCGGCAACATACTCTACCGTTGCCAACGAAACCGCAGTGGTATCAAAAGCGTTATCGCCGATAGCTCCGCTGGCCGCCAGACGGCAGGCACCGTCCGGATCCTCCAGCACCGGCCAGAGCAGGCCGGGTGTATCGGAGAGCAGGATGCCGTTACGCAGGTCGATCTGCTGTGGGCAGGTGGTGATGGCCGGTTTATCACCGACCCGGGCGATTTTTTTTCCCGCCAGGGTATTGATCAGGGTCGACTTGCCGACATTGGGAATACCGACCACCATCACCCGAAGCAGTCTTTCCCCTTTTCCGCCCCGTCCCGGCACCAGCTTGCGACAGAGTTTCGGGAGCAGGCCGACATCGCGGCGATCCTTGGCGTCCAGCGGGATTGCCCGTACCGCATGCTGTTTCTCAAAAAAACGCACCCAGGATTTGGTCACCGTCGGATCGGCCAGGTCGTTTTTGTTTAACACTTTGATGCAAGGTTTGTCTCCCCGCAACCTCTCCAGCAGTGGGTTGGCACTGCTGGCCGGCAGGCGGGCATCCAGCACTTCGATAACCAGGTCGATGGTCGGTAGCCCCTCGACAATCTGCGCCCGGGCCTTTTTCATGTGCCCCGGATACCAGTCGATATTCATCTATTCCACTCCACAAAAAAATCAAAAACCACGGGGCTGTGCCCTGTGGCTGGTGTGAGAATAACGTATCTGCCCGTTGAAAGCAAAACTTCATCGAACCGCGCCTGGTTGGAGCGTGGATTCTGATTAGTCGATTGAAAAACGAAAACAGAAGCTTTTTTTGCCACAGACACACACAGACAACTGCGGAACAAAAGCAAAATCCTATCTCGCGCAAAGCCGCCAAGCCGCCAAGGTTAAAATCAATGTAACTATTCAGCATTATCAGATCAGGAGAAAAAACGCCTGTCATCCCCGAGTGCTGCTATCGGGGATCCAGTCTTTCTGTCTTCTAACCCCTGGATTCCGGCTAAAATCCTGCGAGAATGACAGTCTTTTGTCCTGTGCTGAATAGTTACAAATTAACAGACAACTTTTTTGCGTCTTTGCGGCCCCCCCTGTGAGCAAAGCGAACGAGCACGAGGATGATTGTGAACTTTTCTGAGTTCAGGTTTTAATCCCGCCCATGCCCGTGTTGCTCTGTGGCTAATAGTAGCTTTCGTAATAGATTCACTGGAGATTTTCTCTTTTAATATTATGGCTTTGACCGGTCTCTGGTTGTCTGGTAGGCTGAAGCGGAACGTGTTTCAGTACAAATTCCCTCTGTGGTCCGATCGGCTGCATTGCAGCGTTTTTTCAAGACCTCGACAGACTATATGTATGTCTTCACCCCTGAAAAACCACGACGTCTTGTCGGTCGAAATTTTTGCTTAATCATCTCATGACTTTTTGCGAATGCATCAAAGAAAGGAATTAATCATGAAAAACCCGAATTCGTTTTTGTCGGCTGTCCTGATATCTTTTGCCGCACTACTCTTTTTTGCTGCCGGTGCCGGTGCTTTCGGCATCCCTGATGCGCCGCCTCCGACCCCGGTCAATCCCGCCGATGTGAATACCTCAACATCTACGCCGACATACACGCCTGTTTGCGTGCAATACAAATCGATGACAGTGACCTATGTTTGCGGGACGGAAGAAAAGTGCTACGACCTGGGTAAAGAAAAGATGTGTGTTGAGGTCGAGAAACTCTGCGAGAGGCTCGAAAATGTCTGTGTCCAGTGGCAATAACTCTCTTCCGTGTTGAGTTGGAAAGAACAATTTGAATGACTCGTGCCAGGCCTCGCTGCTACTCAACAGTTGCGAGGCAGGAAAATGAGATTCTATGGAGGTTGTCATTGTGCCTGACACACATCGTATTACTCCAGGTCGAGTTCCGCGAACAGGAGCTTTGCTAGGTATTTTTATTGTAGTTTTTTTTCTGGCTTTTGGCGGGCTTTTCTATTATCTGGTGGCTCAGGATACCTCTTCCGACGAGACTTCTCTAAGAATACTCCAAGGGGCATTTTTCCTCCTCTGGGCAGTTGTCTGCATCGTTATCCTTGTCAATTTTATACGCATTTATAAGGCGTGCGATTCTTCTCCCGACAATCAGTTTGTAAAAATTGACAGCTTGCGCACGTCCGAGGATCAAGGGACAAGCCAGGATTTTAATACACGGTTGCGCAAACTTGAATCACTGTATCAAGATGAACTGATTACGGAAGCAGAGTACAATGCCAAGCGTTCGGAATTGCTTGCGGAAAAGTGGTGAGCAAAATGACCTTCGCTGAAGAGTAAAGAAGTAATAAAAATGGGTGTTTCAGTGTACGAAGTGTTGGTTTTGCCGGTACTGGAGGCGCTATGACCCGAGAAACGACCCGGACCTTTTTGTGGCTATCTACCATTCTGGTATGTTTGAGTGTTCTGGGGATGTCGCCTTCGGCCAGCTTGCTCACGGCGGTTCTGGCGGGAATCCCGGCCGCCGTTTCTGTTCTCTTCGGAGCGGGACGATTGCGTATCATCGGCGTGCTGTTGCTGATGCTCTCTCTCGCGGCAGTTTACAATCATTATCCTCTCTATAAAGAGCACATGGCTAGATATCTGCAGCACGCAGAGTCTCCTAGGAAGAGCATGTGAAATAAAGAGGATAGAAATATAAGCTTCTCTCATTTTGGAATCGGAGGACATCAAGGTGAAGACTATGGGTGGAATACGAGCATATCAGTTGTTTTTTCTGCTTTTAACCATGATTTTACTGCTTCCTGTTGCTTCCACTGCCGACATGGGTATGATCCAGGCCTCTGAGGCGAGGGTTACTGAAGAAGCGCAGAAAGCCATTGTTCTACACAACGGTGAGGAGCAGGTTCTGATTCTCGGCACAGTATTAAAGGCGGACAGGAACACCCCGATCATCAGGTTTATCCCCTTCCCGTCCGAGCCGCAGGTCAGCCTTGCAGAGGGAGATCCCTTTCTGGCTGTTTCCGAATTGCTGCAAAAGCATAAACTCGTCTTTCTGCAATACACAAAGTCTGGTTCACCAACCGCATCACCCGTTGAAATAAGCTTTAACGCCAGGATCGGTGCTCACGATGTCACAATAATAAAAATAAATGAAATCATTCAGTTCCGGGACTGGGTCAATGAATTCTTCAAGAAAAGGGGCCTGCCGGCTAAAGAAGAATATCCTGAGGTTGAGTTGATCGCTGCTGATTATGTGAGCAGAGGAATAAGATATTTTGTCTTTGACTTTGTTGAATTGACCACTGAGACGCAATCGGTGAAGCCGCTCATCTACAGGTTTGACAGCAAAGATATCTACTATCCTCTCAAGACTTCCAACAGCTTTGGCGGCGAGGGCGGCATTGATTTAATCTTTATCGGTCCCGGCACATTGTGCCCCACGCCTCCCGCGCCCTACGACTCATGCTTCCACCTCTTCGGTGAATCTAAGTTTTTCAATGTCAGCACCTCGGCAGAAATTCAACAAATGGAAGCCCGCAAGATCTATCCCGCGGCAGAAGAGTTTTTCGGCGCCGACAACACCATTTTCATGCAGCTGCTTTCTTATTATGGCCGCTATGAATTCGAGGATGACGTCTTCTTTGATCCGTCAAAGCTGCTGCCATATGCATTCAAGCATGTCGAAAAACAGGACCCCCCCTGGAGATTTTTTGCGGCAGAATTGCTTAAAGAGATCAGGGGCAAATGCGATCTCAAGCCGGAACCGGGGCCGTGCAAGGCCTTTTTCGAGAAATACTATTTCGATCCGGAGAGCAGAACCTGCCGGAAGTTTATCTGGGGCGGCTGCGACGGGCTCGTGCCCTTTGAAACAATGGAAGAGTGCGCAGCAGCCTGTACGGAAAAATAAATTGCCGACTAAAAAATGAAGGCGGGAAGAAGGTCAGGTGGGCTTGTAATAGTGGACCCTGAGAGGGTAAACCGTGGGCCGCTTTTTTTGTCAGCCCACGCAGAATTTACAGAAACGATGATGCACTACCGTCGTTAAAAACCGGATACAGCAGGAGATGGGGAAAATGGTAATGCGAATAATGATAGGAACCCTTGTTTTGTTGTCGATATATGCCTGTCCGGCCCTTGGCGATATGGGGCGAATTACCACATCTGCGGTGACCGTCCATGAGAATTCTCAAAAAGCAATTATAATCCACAACCTTGATGAAGAGATCCTGATACTGGGAACTGATCTTATCTCTGATCGGAATACGAAGATCCTCAGATTCATCCCCTTTCCTTCAGAGCCGAAGGTGAGTCTTGCCCAGGGTGACCCTTTTGAACAAGTATCTGAGCTTATCAGGAAATACGAACTGACGTTCCTTTCAAGGGAGACAAAGGGGAGAACATCGTCGGCTGCTTCCGTAGAGATCCGGTTCAACGCACGGCTTGGGGCACACGATGTCACTGTGGTCAAGATTAACGAGATAGGGGAGTTCAGGCGATGGGTGGGTGAATTTCTTGCGGGTAAAGGTCTGACCCCGGGTGAAGACTATCGGGACGTAGAAGAAGTTGCATCGGACTATGTACAAAGAGACTTCAAGTACTTTGTTTTTGACCTCGTAGAGGTTAAACCGGAAATACATTTTACGGAGCCCATTGTATACAGGTTCAAAAGCAAGGAGCTCTTCTATCCCCTCAAGACATCCAATACCTTCGGTGGTGAAGGAGGGATCGACCTGATCATTATCAGTCCCGTCACCTTATGCGACCCCCTGCATAGTGGATCCCTTCCCCTTACTGAGGAAGCATCAATTTATATAAAATCCCTTACCGAGGAGGAGACATTTATCAGAAAAGTCCTTGGTGGTGACGCCATGCAGGCGAGCACCTCAGCGCAGATTTCCAGGGAAGACTTGAAGGATGTCGATCCTCGGGCTGAGAAATTTTTTCAAGAAAACGAGCCCGTATTCATGCAGCTCATCCGCTATTGGGAAAAATACAGCTTCGATGATGATATCCTCATTGATATTTCTCAGGCTCCTCGGGAAATTATCGATGAGTGGAATGCCGGTGACAGCCTTCCTTTTGATGATTTTAAGGAGTTAAGGGAGTTGCTGAAAGCTACGAAAACCAAGCCGGCTGCGGTTGTGGATAAAAAAGAGGATGCCGACCTGATACTTAAAAAAGCATGTCTGAAAGCAACCCTGGCCGCCATAAAAATGGAGAGAGAACGGTTTGAACAGAGGCTCAAGGTTGCCAAGGAAGGGCCGGGGGATCCTCAAAACATTCCTGACTTTGAGAAGCGAATCGAAGAGCTCGATGCCGAATATGGAAAATATGAAAAGATGGGTCCAGCCCATTACGTCGTGCCCGAGAAGAAGACCGTCAAGGTGAAGGTTACTTACGCATATCAGGAAGGCTCCATCCTTGAGCTAAAACAGATGTCGCGCTCCGGCCCCTTCTACCACGTGGTGGGAATAGAGGGAAATGACTACGAATTGCTGAAACCTGACAAGACGTATCGAATGACGATATACATGGT
>JAUXBI010000114.1 GCA_030619435.1 Syntrophaceae bacterium | reverse complement strand
CCGATCTCAGAGCGCCGACCCCTTCCGCTGCCGCTGAACTGGTTGTACCAGATAGGAAAGCTTTGATCGAGAGAATCCGAAGGTTGAAATCACAATTGATAAACGCCCGTGGTGTGTCTCTGCGTGAATTGGAAAACAGGCTGGATTTTGTTGTGGAGGGCCTGCGTGATCCGAGGGGACGAATTTCGGACCTGCGGATGGGGTTGGATGACTGGCACATCAGGCTGTCAGGAGGAATGCGGCGTATCCTTGAAATGCGAGAGAACAGCTTTATGCCCGCAAACAGGATGCTGATACGTCTGACCCCCGGGACAAGGATCCGTGAGTTCCGTCACCAGGTTGAAAACATAAGAAAAGAACTGGATGCGCGAAGCCGGTTTTATATGGACAGCCTGAAGGGCATGCTCCAGAAAAATATGTCCGCATTAAATAATCTTAGTCCTCTTTCCGTATTGAAGAGGGGTTTCGGTATAGTAAGGCTGTCTGACGGAACCATCGTCAGGGATGTGGCCATGCTCGCGGTGGACGACAGTGTCGATGTAAAGGTTTCATCGGGGAGCTTCAAGGCAAGGGTAATTAAAATTTCACAGGAGCAAAACAATGGCAGAAAAAAAGTTTGAAAAGGCCTTGGAAAAGCTGGAAGAAATTGTGAAAAAGATGGAAGAAGGAAACATGTCCCTCGAAGAATCATTAAAGGCCTTTGAAGAGGGAATAAAACTTTCCCGTTTCTGCGCTGATAAACTGGATGAGGCAGAGAGAAAAGTTAATATTCTTCTCAGGGAGGAAGACGCATTAAATGTCAGACCTTTCGATGGAAAAGATGGTGAAAAACCGGAAGATGTTGCTTAAAGAATATCTTAAGACAAAAAAGGAAATTGTTGATAGGGCCCTCGAAGAATATCTTCCGAAAAGGGATGGGTTTTCTTCTGAAATCTCCGAATCCATGAGATACACTCTGTTTGCCGGTGGAAAGAGAATAAGGCCTGTACTGTGTATGGCTTCCGCGGAAGCGGTTGGCGGCAGCGCGGATACAGTGCTCCCTGTCGCATGCGCCATTGAGATGATCCATACCTATTCTCTGATACATGATGACCTGCCATTGATGGACAATGATGACTACAGGAGGGGAAAGCCTTCAAATCATAAGGTGTTCGGAGAGGGTGTGGCAGTTCTGGCGGGAGATGCCCTTCTCACAGAGGCCTTTTGCCTCCTGTCCGGGGGAACCCGGGGGGTATCCCCTGAAAAGAGCCTGTCCATAATTCATGAAATATCGACAGCGTCGGGATTTGGGGGCATGATAGGTGGCCAGGTGGCGGATCTCAGGGCAGAGGGTAAGGAAGTGGATATGGAAAGGGTGAACTATATACACACCCACAAGACGGAGGCGCTGATAACTGTTTCCATTCGGGCGGGCGCAATAGCAGCTGGCGCCTGCGAAAATGATCTGAACGTCCTCTCGGAATATGGGAGAAAGACGGGGCTTGCCTTTCAAATAGCCGATGATATCCTGGATATTGAAAGTTGCAGGGAAATCCTGGGGAAAAACACAGGCAGTGATGAGGAGCTCAAAAAAGCAACTTATCCCGCGCTGATCGGCCTTGAAAAATCTAAAGAGAGAACGCGAAGACTTGTAGAAGGTGCGTTATCGGACATAAGCCGCTTTGATGAAAAGGCCGAACCCCTGAGAATGATAGCAAGGTTTATCGCTGAGCGGAAGTCATAGCTTTTGTTTTAAAAAAACTTTGACAGGATATACAAAAAGTTGAGATTAGGTAAATAAGCGCAAGGATTTAAGCGCGAATCATTTCTATTTTTTTAGAGAGCTGGAGAAGGTTTTTATGGATCAGAAGGTCGGCATATTGGAGGGCATAAACAGCCCTGACGATATCAGGTGTCTGAGTATTGAAGAATTGAATATCCTTGCCGGAGAAATCAGGCAGGAGATGCTGGAGGTGGTTTCCAGAAACGGTGGCCATCTGGCGCCATCCCTGGGGGCGGTAGAGCTCACTCTTGCCGTCCACTACGTGTTTGATACACCGGAGGACAAAATCATCTGGGATGTGGGACATCAGGCATATGCTCACAAAATCATTACGGGCAGGAGAGATGATTTTCATACACTCAGAAAGATGGGGGGTATGAGCGGGTTCCCCAAGAGGGGAGAAAGTGTTTATGACACCTTTGGCGTGGGGCACAGCAGCACCTCCATATCCGCCGCTTCCGGCATTGCAGAGGCAAGGTGTCTTAAGGGCGGTCATTCCAAGGTAATCGCGATCATTGGAGATGGCTCCATGACTGCCGGAATGGCATTTGAGGGCCTCAACTGGTCTGGAGAAAGGAACAAGGATCTGATCGTTATACTGAATGATAATGAGATGTCTATCTCGCCCAACGTGGGTGCCATGTCATCGTATCTGAATCGCATTATGGCGGGCCAGCAGATTACGAAACTGAGGGCAAAAATCCGTGATTTCTTGAAAACCGTGCCCGGTGTAGGAGAACATGTAATTAAGTTTGCAAGACAGACTGAAGAGTCGTTGAAGGCCTTTATCGTTCCGGGCATGTTGTTTGAAGAGTTGGGGTTCAAGTATATCGGGCCACTTGAAGGGCACAGGCTGGATCACCTGATAAAAAATCTCCGGAATGTTAAAGCCATGGAAAGACCCGTCCTGGTTCATATCATTACCAAAAAGGGAAAGGGGTATAAATTTGCCGAAGAGGAACCGTCCAGGTTCCATGGTATAGGATCTTTTGATATCGCCACCGGAAAAACTGTTGCCGAAGATAATTCCATACCGTCTTACATGAAGGTGTTCGGCCGCACAATGGTGCAGCTGGCGCGCGAAAATCCTTCAATTGTCGCGATAACAGCGGCCATGACGGATGGGACCGGCCTTGACCAGTTTTCAAGAGAGATTCCTGAAAGGTTCTATGATGTCGGCATCGCCGAACAGCATGGTGTTACGTTTGCCGCGGGTCTGGCCACAGAGGGGTTTGTACCCGTTGTTGCCATATATTCCACTTTTTTGCAGAGGGCCTATGACCAGGTGCTCCATGATGTTTGCCTTCAGAATCTGCCTGTCGTTTTCGCCCTTGACAGGGGGGGAATCGTTGGAGACGATGGCCCCACTCACCACGGGCTTTTTGATTATTCTTACCTCCGGACCATTCCGAATATTGTTGTTATGGCCCCGAAGGATGAGAATGAGCTCCAGCGAATGCTCAGGACGGCTGTGGAGTGTGGAGGACCCGCTTCAATAAGATATCCCCGGGGCAGCGGAGTGGGCGTCCCTCTTGATCAGGCACCGGAGAGTATTGAGATAGGAAAAGCCGAGATCGTCCGCGAAGGCAAAGATGTGGCTGTAATAGCGATAGGTTCTACGGTATATCCTTCTCTTGAGGCTGCCCAGAGACTCGCGAATGAAAATATACAGGTAACCGTTGTCAACAGCCGCTTTGTAAAACCCCTCGATAAAGCTCTCTTATCCGAGCTGGCATCCTCGTTCAAAAAGATTATCACAGTTGAAGAAAATGTCCTTATGGGTGGTTTCGGCAGCGCGGTTCTTGAATTGTTTGAAGAGGCGGGAATCTCCGGGGTCACTGTAAAGAGACTCGGCATCGGGGACAAATTCGTGGAACACGCGACACAGGCCCAGTTGAGGGAAAAACATGGCATTGACGCGGAGGGCATAGCAAATGCCGTCCGGAAGATTGTGGAAGCCTGATCGGTATTACAATGAGAAATGGCAGATCTGCTGAGTTGCTTTGAAACCCAGAGCTTAAAAACTTTTCACAAACTCGGAACCTGAAATTTGAAATTTGAAACTCGAAAATCGAAAATCAGACTGGACAAGCTACTGGTTGACAGGGGCATTGCGGTGACGCGCGAGAAAGCCAAAGCACTCATTATGTCGGGCCTGGTTGTGGTTGGGGAAGAGAGAATTGATAAGGCGGGGACCCTTGTGCGACACGATGCAGGCATAAGAATAAAGGGCGGAGAGAACCCATATGTCAGCAGAGGGGGATTGAAGCTAAAGGGGGCTCTGCTGTCTTTTGGTGTTGATGTGAAAGATATTGTGGCCATGGATATAGGCGCCTCCACCGGTGGATTTACCGATTGTCTCCTTCAGGAAGGAGCAAAAAAAGTATACGCGATAGATGTGGGGTATGGCCAGTTCGACTGGAAACTTAGAACAGACAGCAGAGTAATACTTTTTGAGAAGACCAATATCAGATATTTTTCGGGTGAGGGGATAGAGGACAAAATAGATATAGCCGTTATAGACGTCTCCTTTATTTCCCTGAAGCTGGTGCTGCCCGTCGCATTTAAACTCACAGGCAAAAATGCCGCCATTCTTGCTTTGATCAAACCACAGTTTGAGGTGGGTAAAGGTGAAGTCGGCAGGGGGGTTATAAGGGATCCCAGGGTACACAAAAAAGTTGTTGAGGAGATTGTAAGATTTTCGGAGGAACTGGGTTTTAAAACGGTGGGCACATGCGAGTCTCCGATTACCGGTCCGGCCGGAAACAGGGAATTTTTTCTGTACGCCAGAAAACATGCTGGAAATTGACACTGAAATGAACAATGGCGGCTTTGTAAAAAGTCCAACTTCTGCGTTCCGCTACATCCTTCGTCACTGAGGCGTACCGTATAGTACGCCTCATGCCTCAGGATTTGCGCGCCTTGAATTTGAAGCCTTTTACTTTGCCGTCCAAACTTGACTTTTTACGAGTGCATGAACGATGGGAATTAAACTCGCCGAGACAGCAGGCTTCTGCATGGGTGTGAAAAGGGCAGTCGACATGGTCCTTGAGATAGCCCGCAATAAAAAGGACCAAAAAGTATATACATACGGTCCACTTATACACAATCCTCAAACAATCGAGCTTCTCAGGAAACAGGGCGTTATTCCTGTGGATAGTATTGATGAAATTCAGGATGGGATCGTTATTATCAGAGCTCATGGAATATCACCCCGGGAAAAGAAAGCAATCAGGGAAAGGGGAGTAAAAATTGTAGACGCCACATGTCCCAGGGTTGCAAGCGTCCAGGCAATCATCAAAAAGCATGCCGCGCTTGGCTATACAATTATCATAGCCGGGGACAAAGAACATCCCGAGGTCGCAAGTCTCCTGGGATATTCTTCAGATAATGGGATTGTTATTAATGATAAGAACGATGTTAACAATCTGCCCCGATACGACAAAGTATGCGTTGTTGCCCAAACCACGCAGGATTCTGTACAATACAAGAAAATAACAAAAGAAATTACACGGAAATTTCCAGAAGCCATAATCTTTAATACTATATGTGATTCGACTGAGAAAAAACAGGCTGAGATCAAAGAGTTGGCTTCTGAAATGGACGGAATCATAATCGTGGGCGGAAAGAACAGCGCGAATACGCAAAGGCTTGCCATGATAGCCAGAGATCATGGGACACTGACCTTTCATATTGAGACTGTTGAAGAGCTTAAAGACGTAGACCTCAGTGAATGTAAAAACATAGGTGTCTCTGCGGGGGCATCCACACCCAACTGGATAACTGAAAGCGTGATAGATTACCTTATCCACAGCCAAAAAGGAAAGTCGCCGGGGAAGCTGCGGGGGTTTTACAATCTCTGGATATTCTTAGTCAGAACAGATATTGCTTCCGCCATTGGTGCCGGATTCCTCTCATTCGTCAGCATGTTGCTTCAGGGACTCAGTGTGGGGTTGTCAAATATCCTGATCGCCTCTTTCTGTGTATATGCGATACATACGATAAACAGGCTGCAGAGCAGAAGTTTTGGAAGGATAAGGGGAAGTTTCAGGGAAGAATCCTATATAAAATACAGAGGCATCTACATGACCGTTGCCATGATT
>JAUXBI010000139.1 GCA_030619435.1 Syntrophaceae bacterium | reverse complement strand
TCCTTTCCGCCAACTTCCTTCCAGTTTTTGATCTTCCCCTGATAGATGAGACTCATCTGTTCAGTTGTTAGAGCATTCACCGGATTGCCGGGATGAACAATGGGGACAATGGCATCAATAGCCACACGATGAGGAACAGGATAAATTCCACTTTCCATAGCGAGTTTTATCTCTTTACTCTTAATGAAACGCGAGGCATTGGCAATATCCGTGGAGCCATCTATCATGGCCTTGATCCCATTGCCGGAGCCACCACCGGAGAGAGAGATATTTATCTCCGGATGTTTCTCCATATACGCCTCGGCAGAAGCTTGGGCTACCGGAAGAACTGTGGTAGAACCTTTAATTACGATGGTATCGCCTGCGAAAACAGAACCGGCGCACAGAAAACTCAAACACATTAGACACGGTAACAGAACTTTCAACATTTTCTTCATTGTTATTTCCTCCTATTTTCTTTGTTTTGCGGATAATATACAGTATATATATTACAATTTTATTACAGGGTGATTACGGTTTGATTAAATAGTGTCCATTCAGAAATGGCCCTTTTTCACAATCTCAGCATTATGCTCAAAAAATAATCCTCGGAATATCAACCATATGCCTATGGTTACTTTTTTCGCATGCCTTGATCTTGTAAATCTCGATATATCGGGACTGGACGGACACTAAATAGCGCACATTCAAGGGAGATGAAAAATGAAAACCATTGATCTCAGGAGTGACACAGTCACGCTTCCGACTCCGGCCATGCGTGACGCGATATATAATGCTGATTTTGGTGATGATGTATACGGGGAGGACCCCTCGACGAATCGTCTCGAAAAAATGGCGGCAGAAATGGTCGGAATAGAGGACGCGATTTTGGTTCCCAGTGGAACAATGGGAAACCTGATATCTCTCCTTGTCCACTGCAGACGAGGCGATGAGATTATCCTTGGTGACCAGGCGCATATTTTTTATTATGAGGTTGGTGGCATGTCAGCCCTGGGGGGCATTGTTCCTCATACAGTTACGAATCAGCGTGACGGTACGATGCGCCTTGAAGATATCGAAGCGGCGATCCGCGGCGACAATATACACTATCCCCGTACCCGTCTGATCTGTCTCGAAAATAGCCACAACCGCTGCAATGGCATGCCGATAACGGCGGAGTATACCGATTCTGTGAGAGAGCTCGCCAACCGATATGGACTTGGAATACACCTCGATGGCGCGCGTATATTCAATGCCGCCGTTGCTCTCGGGGTGCCTGTTACGGATTTGACCCGCTGCGTTGATTCGGTAAGCTTCTGTCTGTCTAAAGGCCTGTCGGCACCGGTGGGTTCCATTGTCTGTTCTTCCTGTGAGTTTATCGCTGAAGCACGCCGGGTCAGAAAGATCCTGGGAGGAGGTATGCGTCAGACAGGCATTATAGCGGCTGCTGGTATTGTGTCGCTTAAAGAGATGACGAAGCACCTCGCAAATGACCACGCGAACGCGCGTCGTCTTGCCGGGGGAATTGCAGACATTTCCGGATTAAAGGTAGATCTCGAAAATGTGCGCACCAATATCGTTTTTTTCCACCTTGAGAATAATGGTTTGACCGAAGATGATTTTATGACTCGACTTGGAGAAAGAGGAGTAAAACTTCTCCATCTGGGGTCTTTCCAATTCAGGATGGTCACTCATCACGAAATCACTGCGCAAGACATTGATCTGGTGTTGGAAATCCTGAAGGATGTTGTCGGGTAGAGAAGGGAAATATTGCAGTTTACCTCTTCAACATCTCAGCGATCCTGTTCATCGCGGTTTCAACATTCTCATAACTGTTGAAGGCGCTGAGACGGATATATCCCTCACCGCACGCGCCGAAACCGCTGCCGGGAGTACACACAACAGCGGCTTTATCAAGAAGGATGTCAAAAAACTCCCAGGAATCCATTCCCGCTTTGACCCAGATGTAAGGTGAATTTTTACCTCCGGCACAGGTATATCCAAGTCCGGTCATCTTTTCGAGAATCAGAGAGGCATTCTTCAGATAATAGTCTGTCAGTTCACGAACCTGCTTCTTGCCTTCATCCGAATAGACTGCCTGCGCGGCGCGTTGCACCGGGTAGGAAACCCCGTTGAATTTTGTGGTGTGCCTGCGGTTCCAGAGGGAGTGCAGACCATGTTTATTCATCTGCGAGTCGCAGGCGACACACGATTTCGGCACTACGGCATACGCGCAACGTGTTCCCGTGAATCCCGCAGTTTTTGAGAAACTCCGAAACTCGATTGCCACTTCTCTGGCGCCTTCGATTTCGTAGATGCTCTTTGGTATGGATTCATCACGGATAAAAGATACATACGCGGCATCGTACAGTATCAGTGCCCTGTTTTCTTTCGCGTATCTGACCCACTGCGAGAGTTGTTCCCTTGTGGCGGTGGCCCCCGTAGGATTGTTGGGGAAGCAGAGATAGATCAGGTCAACCTGCTCATCCGGAATCGCCGGCACATAACCATTTGCCTCAGTGGCTTCGAGGTAAACTAATCCCTCATATCGCTCGTTATTCCAGGGACCGGTCCTTCCCGCCATGACGTTTGTGTCAACATACACGGGATATACAGGATCAGGAACGGCGATCTTCAGATCGGGAGAAAAAAGTTCCAGAATGTTTCCTGTATCGCATTTTGCCCCGTCACTTACAAACACTTCATCCGGATTGATGTCCGCCCCGAATGCCTGAAAATCATTCTTCGCGATAGCGTCGCGCAGGAACTCATATCCCTGCTCAGGGCCATAGCCGCGGAAGGTGCTGTCGATTGACATTTCGTCAACGGCCCTGTGGAGGGCATCTATACATGCCCCGGGCAGGGCGCGCGTCACATCACCAATCCCAAGTTTGATTATCTCTCTGCCGGGGTTCGAATCGGCAAAGGCCGTTACGCGCTTTGCGATGTCCGAAAAAAGGTAGGACGACTGGAGCTTCAGGTAATTCTCATTTATCTTTATCATGTTGTGTCCTTGTTGATAAATTTCTTTATTCTGTTGATGACAGGTTCGATCCCCGGTATCAACTCATCAAAAACCTCCTGCACGCTCTTGATTTCATTTATCATACCTGAGACCTGACCGCTCATCACCGAGCCGCTTTCCACGTCACCATCTATAGACGCCATATGGGTTCTGTCCGGGCCTATTATACCAAGTATATCCTCGGGGGATGCACCCGCAGCCTCCGCGTCCAGGATCTCCTGAGAGAGCTTATTCTTTATCACCCTCACAGGGTCGTTTAATCTTCTGCCGGTAACAGTGGTATCTGTGTCTATGGCATTAATGATGGCCTGCTTGAAGTTTTCATGCACAGGGGATTCCTTTGTTGCGGCAAATCTTGTGCCCATCTGTATACCCTCCGCGCCGAGGGCAAACGCGGCGACCATGCCTCTCGCGTCTGCAATGCCACCTGCCGCGATAACCGGTATATCAACAGCGTCGGCCACCTGCGGGATCAGGGCAAAGGTTGTAATCTCATCTTTTCCATCATGTCCGCCCGCCTCAAAGCCCTCGGCAACTACCATATGATATCCCAGGTCCCTGGCTTTCTGTGCCATCTTTACATTTGCTATTACATGTATTGCGACGACCCCTGCCGACTGGAGCATCTTATGTGTTTTTGCAGGGTTTCCTGCGGAGGTGACGACTATCTTTACCCCCCTATCCAGCGCCGCGCCTATCATAGCCTCATAATCGGGTCTTATCAGGGGGAAACTTATACCAAATGGTTTATCTGTCATTGATTGGAGTCTATCCAGTTCTTCGTTAAGAGTCCTCATGTCCATGGCCCCGACACCCATGACGCCGAGCCCTCCGGCATTGGATACGGCAGCTGTAAGCTCGGCGTTTGATACCCACACCATGCCTCCCTTTATAACAGGATATTTGATGCCCAGGATTTTGGTTACTCTGGTCTCTATCATTTCAATGCCTCTTTATCCGGATTGATTCGGTGCATATTGTTTCCAGATTTTTTGTCAACTTTTCCTGTGTTGCTAACTTTTCCTATTGTCAGATTATGCTGAAGTGTTATAATACCTTCAAGCGTTATTTTTTCTTTTTGGTTTGTAATATCAATATAACCTTAGAACGAGATCGTAATTTAATCAATCTTTAAGTTCCGCGGGTTTTGAATGCTAATCAAGAAGGTAACCCAACAGCTGATAACAGCCGATTTTGAATCGGCTGCCCTTGAACCCCTTATTTTATAACTGAAGATTATTCAGTGAAAGGAGATTCATCGTATGGACATGCTATCCGGAAACGAGCTTAAATCTTTAATGCAGAAGCAGATAGGAATATGTGTTTCCATCTATATGCCCACGGTTAGAAAGGGAGCTGAAACACAGCAGAATCAAATACGATACAAAAACCTGCTTCGTGATGCCGAAGGCCAACTTTCTTCGAGCGAATTGCGTCCATCGGAGATAAAGGATATGCTCGCGCCTGCGCAGGAATTGTCAGGCAATACACCCTTCTGGCGCAATCAGCGCGATGGGTTTGCCTTATTCCTGTCACCTGATTCATTCAAACATTACCGTATGCCGCAAAGCTTCAAGGAGCTGATTGTTGTAACTGACCGCTTCCATATTAAACCACTTATACCGGTATTAGCTTCTGATGCGGAATTCTATATCCTGGCGATAAGCCAGAAGAATGTAAGATTGCTAAAGTGTTCACTGCAACATGCAGAAGAGATGGATCTTGAGGGTGTCCCGGAAAATCTTGCCGAGGCGCTGAATCTTGATGATTTCGAAAAACGTATCCAGCGCCATACAGGTGCTGAAGATATAAAGGCAAATATTCTCCAATATTTCCAGCAGGTTGACAGGGGTCTGCGCG
Source organism: Syntrophaceae bacterium (assembly GCA_030619435.1). Classification (GTDB taxonomy): domain Bacteria; phylum Desulfobacterota; class Syntrophia; order Syntrophales; family UBA2210; genus UBA2210. The sequence goes on along the minus strand of JAUXBI010000139.1, from coordinate 31 downwards.
AACTTCTGAGGGACAAGAAGGCGCCTCTTAT
>JAUXBI010000135.1 GCA_030619435.1 Syntrophaceae bacterium | reverse complement strand
GAGTGGAGAGAGAAGTATGGTGGCGTCATCATAAACCAGTTGCACAAGCTGGGATGTTCCTGTGATTGGTCCCGGGAGCGGTTTACCATGGATGAGGGACTTTCCCGCGCGGTCAGGGAGGTTTTTGTCCGTCTCTATAATGATGATCTTATATATCAGGGTGATTATATTGTTAACTGGTGTCCAAGGTGTCATACGGCCATATCCGACCTTGAGGTTGAATATGAGGAAGAAGCGACCAGTCTCTGGCATATACGATATCCATATGCCGAAGGGGAGGGCGGAATAGTTGTCGCTACGACACGCCCGGAAACCATGCTGGGTGATACTGCCGTTGCAGTAAACCCCGGCGACGAAAGATACGCGGATATTACAGGAAAGGAAGTAATCCTTCCGATTGTGAACAAAAGGATACCGGTTATCGCGGATGATTACGTGTCCAGGGAATTCGGCACCGGCGCGGTGAAGATAACTCCTTCAGCAGACCCCAACGACTTTGCCATGGCGCAGAGCCACAATCTTGATATCGTTACTATTATGGACGGCAATGCTATTATCAATGAAAATGGGGGCATATATCAGGGGCAGGACTGTTACACGTGCAGGGAAAATATCGTGGAGGATCTTAAAAAGGGCGGCTATCTTGTGAAAACAGAGCCCTATTTGCACAATGTCGGCAGCTGTTACAGGTGCAAGACTGTTGTGGAGCCAGCGGTGTCTAAACAGTGGTTTGTCAAGGTGAAACCTCTGGCAAGGCCGGCGATCGCCGCAGTTGTGAAAGGTGAGACAAAGATTATTCCTCCCCTGTGGGAGGCCACATACTTTGACTGGATGGACAATATAAGAGACTGGTGCATTTCCAGGCAGATATGGTGGGGACACAGAATACCGGTATGGTATTGTAATGATTGTGGTAATACCATAGTAGCAGTCCAAGACCCTGACAGTTGCCCCGGATGTGGAGGGATTTCTCTCAGGCAGGATGAGGATGTTCTGGATACATGGTTCAGCTCCTCTCTCTGGCCATTCTCGACTATGGGATGGCCCGACAAAACACAGGCGCTTGAGACGTTTTACCCCACTTCGCTCCTTGTGACCGGGTTTGATATCATATTTTTCTGGGTGGCCAGGATGATGTTGATGGGACTTTACGTTATGGGAAAGGTTCCCTTCTCGGATGTCTATCTGCATGCCCTTGTTCGGGATGAAAAGGGCGACAAGATGAGCAAATCAAGTGGAAACAGCGTAAATCCCCTGGAAATGATTGACAAATACGGTGCAGACGCTCTTCGTTTTACCCTGGCGGCCTTTACCGCACAGGGGAGGGATGTGAAGATGTCTGAGGAACGTATTAAGGGATACAGACATTTTGTAAATAAGATATGGAACGCGGCCAGATTTTCTCTGATGAATCTTGAAGATTATCCCGGGGAAACCTCGCTGGAAAAGGAAGAATATTCGCTTTGTGACAGATGGATAAAAGACAGCCTTAACAGCACTGTGGCGGATGTCAGAAAAGCCCTTGACGAATATCGATTTAACGACGCTGCGGGCAGAATATATCAGTTTATCTGGCATGAGTTCTGTGACTGGTACCTTGAGCTGATAAAGCCGGCACTGTATGACAAACAACAATCACGGCAGAGAAAACTTGCCGCCCAACAGACATTGCTCTCAGTATTAAAGACAGCCCTCCAGCTCCTTCATCCTTTCATGCCCTTTGTCACAGAGGAAATATGGCAGAAATTAACAATAGACGAGGGATATATAATGGTGAGTAAATTCCCCGACCAGGATGATTCTCTCAGGGATGAAGATGCAAGGCGCCGCATGGATCTTATTAAGAATATTATAAACAGTATCAGAAATATAAGGGGTGTAATGAATATCAGCCCTTCAAAGAAGCTGAAGGCACTCATTTCTGCTCCTGATCGTGATATGCTGTCCATTATAGAGGCAGGCAGGGGCTACATAAGGGACATCGCGAAGCTGGAAGACCTGATGATAGAGGAAAATGCCATAGAGCCGAAGGGGTCTGCGACAGGAGTAGTGGGTCCCGTCAAGGTGTATGTATTCCTTGAAGGTGCCGTGGATATTGCGGTCGAAAAGGCAAGGCTGGAAAAGGAAATGAAAAAGCTTGACAAAGACCTTGGTTTCATCTCCAAAAAACTGGGGAATCGGGATTTTCTGGAAAAGGCATCCAGGGATATAGTTGAAAAAGAAGAAAATAAATTTAGAAACCTGAAGGAAAAAAGCGGGGTGCTGGAAGACGCTCTGGGCAGACTTCGTAATATAGCGTGAGGATTATCATGATTTCAGATGTCAGGTTGAAGGAACTTATCCGTACAGCGCTTGATGAAGACATAGGGTCGGGTGACCTTACCACGTCATCTATTCTTACAGGTGATGAAACCGGTGTTGCTCAGGTGATTTCAAAGGGAGAAATCATTGTCGCTGGTATCGCTGTTTTCAGAGAGGTATTCCATGCTCTGGACTCATCGCTGGACTTTGAGGAGTATTTCTGCGACGGCCAACCGGCGGGAAAAGGGGAGAGTCTCGCCTGTGTGTCGGGAAGCCTGAAAAGCATTCTCCTCGCGGAACGTGTAGCGTTAAATTTTTTCCAGAGAATGTGCGGAATTGCTACGATGACACACAAATATGTTGAAGAAATAAGCGGTACCGGAGTCAAAATACTGGATACGAGAAAGACGACGCCAAACCTGAGAAGTCTTGAAAAATACGCGGTAAAAACAGGAGGGGGACTTAACCACAGATTCGGCCTGTATGATGGTGTGATGATCAAGGATAATCACATAAGCGCCGCAGGGGGTATTTCGAATGCGGTAAGGAAAGTGGTCGAAAATATTCCACCCACGGTACAGATCGAAGTAGAAGTGAAAAATCTTCAGGAAGTTGAAGAGGCCCTTGCCTCGGGAGTTGATATAATCATGCTGGATAATATGGGGGCAGGTGAGATGAAAAAGGCTGTTTCCCTCATCGATGGAAGGGCACTGGTCGAGGCCTCCGGGAATGTCACCTTCTCGAATGTGAAGGAGATTGCGGAGACCGGTGTGGATTTCATATCTGTCGGAGCGCTTACCCATTCCGCCCCGGCCGCCGATATATCACTTGTGTTTAAATAATTATGCAGGTTGTTTAGGCTGTAGACTGAAGGCATTTAGGCACGGGTTATGGACCGAAAATTTAATAAAGCCAATCTGGAAAAGCTTGTTTCCGATGGCCTCATAGGAAACAAAATTCACTTTTTTGACGAGATTGATTCGACGAATAACCATGCGGTTTCTCTTGCCGTTGACGGAGCCGGCGAAGGTGAAGTGGTAATAGCCGACTGTCAGACAGCAGGAAGGGGGAGATTGAGAAACAGGATTTGGCACTCGCCCCCGGGCAGGAATCTGTACACCTCCATCATATTAAGGCCTGATATACAACCCGCTTTTGCTCAGGGGTTGACCCTTGTTGCCGGAGTCGCGGTGGCTGAATTACTTTCCGGTTATTGTCCCGTTGCGCTCAAGTGGCCCAACGATATACTGGCGGGAGGCAGGAAAATTTCCGGTATCCTGACGGAAATGAGGATCAAGGGACAGAATCTTGATTTTGTTGTTGTGGGAATCGGCATTAATGTAAATATGGAATCAACCGATTTTCATGAGGAAATTTGCGATATATCCACATCGCTGAAGGGGCAGACATCAAACAGCATTTCACGTCTTGGTCTTACCGTTGATTTGTACAGGTTGCTTGAGAAATGGTACAGACTATTTATTGATGAGGGATTTGTCCCTGTAAGAGACAGGTGGATGGAATATTCGGATATGATCGGTAAAACTATTGAGGTGACAGGCACAGATGTTGTGCAGAGGGGGAGATGCCGGGGAATAGACAGCAAAGGCGCGCTTCTGCTTATTGATGAGGAAAACAGGACAAGACGCGTTCTGTCCGGAGATGTAAGTGTAACTGAAAACAGGTGATCTATTATGCTTCTGGCTATCGATGTGGGAAATTCAAATACCGTTGTCGGTCTTTATGACGGGGATAAACTTTTAAACCACTGGAGAACTCGTACTGTGGCGGATCACACCGTTGACGAATACGGAATGCTTCTTTTGAATCTCTGTAAAACAAGTAAAATGGGTTCAAAATCGATTGATACTGTCATTATATCATGCGTAGTGCCATCCATGCTGAATATACTGGAACCTCTTTGTCGAAAATATTTTCATCTTACTCCTCTTATCGTGGGCCCGGGTATAAAGACGGGCATGCCGATATACTATGACAATCCGAAAGACGTGGGTGCTGACAGGGTTGTCAACGCCGTTGCAGCTCATGAGAAATACGAAGGGAATCTCATCATTGTGGATTTCGGCACAGCGACTACCTTTGATTATATTACAGAAAAGGGAGAGTACATGGGAGGATGTATAGCGCCGGGTGTTGTTATATCAAGCGAGGCGCTCTTTGAGAAGGCATCCAAGTTGCCGCCGGTTGAATTCAGCAGCCCTAAATTTGTAGTTGCCCGGGATACGGTAAGCAGCATACAGGCGGGCATCATGTTTGGTTATGCCGGTCTTGTGGACGGGATCGTGAATCGCATAAAGGAAGAAACAAAGACGGAGTCCACAGTTATTGCAACCGGTGGGCTGGCAGGTGTCATGGTTGCGGAAACCAGCACCGTTGATCTTGTCGATGAGATGCTTACACTGGAAGGACTGAAGATAATCCATTCAAGAAATATATAACGGCTTCGTAAACCCCGGCTTATCAGGACCGCGTTGCGTATTTTGCCGTCCAATCCTGACTTTTTGTGAAACGATCAAGCTCGACCGGGATTAGTTGTTGATTCCCACGGATACTTAAAATCTTACCAGTTCATCCGGAACTGGAAATTAACGGTTAAAATATGAATAATCCATACATGATTGATTGGGCGATCACGAACAAATGTAATCTCGACTGTCTGCACTGCAGGGGGATGGCCGAAGATGAGCTTGACAGTAGCACTGTTTTGAAAGTAGCCGCAGAGATACCTGCGCTTGCTCCGAGGT
>JAUXBI010000188.1 GCA_030619435.1 Syntrophaceae bacterium | reverse complement strand
CTGACAATTTCATTTCGGTTGACAACAAGACGATATCTGGTATTACAGCTGATTATTCCTGATTTCCGGGAAAGACAGACGATCAGATCAATGTGGTACACCCTTATGCCGCTTATTCCTGATGGGCCATCATGTTTGCTGTCGTTGTTCTAACGTTTTGCGGCCAGGATTTCATAGTTCCAGTTCATTATGATCGGTGTAAAATCTTCTCTGTACTGTTCGAATTCTTCTTCGTAGTTTTTTTTATGAGCCTTTTTCTTCTGAAAGCGTGGAACAATGAGAAAATCGTAGTCGGAAATTTTTCCATATGAATGGTCGGATAACGGCTGATCCTTGCATTCATGTTTTGTGAGAACCAGAATTTTTTCTCCCCTGCAATGGTGGAGGATTGCCTCTTTTACAGTAGTTTCGGCGCCGGATTCGATATAGAGGTTTCCCTTATATACTACGCTGGTCCCCTGAATGATGAAATCAAAAGAAACCGTCTCATAAAAACCGGTGTCTTCAGAGACGACGCAATAAGTCACAGGATCTATCCTGCCGCTTGGAGTGTAGAGTTCGATCTTGGTCTTATCAACATCCGGGGCTAACAGACGGTGTATCACTCCGAGATTATGTGTATATATCCTGAATAGATGCGGGGAGGTTCTGGAACGGTCGGCCAAAATATCCGCCACATGGTAAATTGAACTTCCGGCCCCCAGCATTATCGTCAAGGGCTGATCCACGGGACGGTTGATCAGACTGTTTCGGATTTTATCATTTACTCCGTTGGCGATCTTGATTTTCCCGGTAATATAAAGATGCTGTTTCTGTGTGAAGGTCAGCATATTGTCGTAAATCGAAAGATTGAAAGACTGATTATTTTTTCCCTTCTGCTCCTTATTGAATAGTCTCACCCCTGAATCTTCTTCGTAACGTTTTAATTGTGTGTAGACCCAGAGATTGCTCCGATAGGTGACATTATGGCGCTCTGTCAGGATGGTTTTTATCTGATCGATGGGAAGCCTGATGTCCCATATCGACTTTGCATCGCTGTTTTCGTATTCATCTGCAAAGAGCCGAAAGATGATCATTACGAGATCTTGTTGTTTCAATCGTTTTTTTACCGGGGACATTTTATCTGTCATAGTATGCTTAATTAGCAATTTACACTTAGTAAGCGTAAATTGCCACTGAACTTTATTCATCTGTTAAGCAAGAGAATCTGAAATTTGTCCAAGTGAACGCAGGGGCCTATAATTCATGGAAATTCAGGAGGTCTCTTATGAATAAAACCATGATGATTCTGATTGTCGCTCTGTTGGCGTTGCCGGTATCGGTTTTCGCTACCGGTACACCGGAAGAGGGCGGTCCGATAACTCTGACCGTCGCCGGTCGTGACGGCGCCTATGGTGATGCCATGCAGCTGGCAGCGGATGAGTATTCCAAACTCAATCCCGATGTTTCTTTTGAGATATTGAAGCTGTCAGGCAGTAGTCTCTTCGAGAAGTCAGTAATAGATATGAAGAGCGGTGTGGGCACATACGATCTCGTTCTGATCGACGATCCCAATATCACCCAGATTCAGAAGGCCGGTTGGCTGGCCGATCTCGGAGCCATGTATGACGATCGGAGTATCTCGCTGGACTCTGACTTCATTCCCACACTGACCAAGCTCGGCCGTTATCCGTATGGCGATGATGGATCCCTGTATGCTCTGCCCCACGTGGGAAATGTCGAACTTTTCGCATATAGGAAGGATCTCCTTGACAAGTACGGACTGGGTGCTCCCGACACATGGGATAAAGTCCTGACTGCTGCCGAAACTCTGGCAGCCAACGAACCCGATGTTTTTCCGGTTCTGTTCAGAGGTTCCAAGGGCAATCCTATCGTAACTGGATTCCTTCCGCTGTTCTGGGCTTTCGGAGGCAGCATTCTTGTTGACGGTCAGCCCACCATGGACAGCCCCGAAGCGCTTGCAGCTCTGGAATTCTTCCTTGAGTTGGCTCAATACGCACCTGAAGGGGTGTCCATGTACCAATCCGCCCAAGTGAAGGATGCCCTATATTCCGGAAAGGGTGCCATGGCAATTGAAGTATGGCCCGGTTGGATCAAGAATCTGGACAATCCTGAGGAATCGGCAGTGGTGGGAAAAGTCACCGTGACCAAGCATCCCGCTCAAGTCGAGAAATCCTCCCCGATGATCGGAGTCTGGCTTGTCGGTATTCCCGAAGCATCGCAGCAGAAAGCCGCGGCCTTTGACTTTCTGCAGTTCCTTACCAGTGCTGAAATGCAGGCACAGATGGCAGATGCTACCGGAATCCCTCCAACCCGTACCAGCGTTCATGGGATTTCGTCTCTGGTGGATAAGTATGCATGGTATCCCGCTCAACTGGACGGTCTCCGGAATGGTGTACCCCGCCCAAGAACCAATAAGTGGAAGGAAATTGAAGAAGCTCTCGGTACATATCTTCAGCTTGCCCTTATAGGCGAGATGAGCGCCCGGGAAGCTCTGGAAGAAGTGAATACCAAGATCGGTGAGATAGTCGAATAATAAGCGGCTTTGCAGACTCCAGACACTGCTGTCCTCACTCAGATGGGGTGGGGACAGTTCCACGGGAAAATCAGAAGAAATGAAAACAATAAAGACTAACAGCAGAACAACTTTCTTTACACTGATATTCCTACCAGCCATTGTGGTGATACTTTTTCTCACCGTATATCCTGTGCTCAACACAATCATACTTGCGTTTTTCAAGTACAACTATTTGTCGGATGAGCGTGCATTCATCGGCGTCAAGAATTTTTTAACTATAGGGAAAGATACAGTTTTCCAGACCGCTTTCCTGAATACTGTTCTCTTCTCGGCCGTCGCAACTGTCTGTGAGGTGTGTTTAGGGATATTCCTGGCACTGTTGTTTTACGGGGAATTCCGAGGAAAACGTTCCTTTATGATTACCGTCATCTTCCCCATGATGGTTTCAACAATGGTGATATGCGCCGTGTGGAAGGTTTTATACCATTACGATATCGGTCTGTTCAATTACGTCCTCAGGACTCTCGGATTGAAACCTGTAGGCTGGCTCATAGATCAGAATAAGGCTCTCTTTTCGATTATTCTCGTGGATATCTGGCAGTGGACCCCATTTGCGTTCCTTGTGATGCAGGCAGGACTGAGCTCTATTCCCAAAGAGGTGTTCGAGGCATCCAGCATTGACGGAGCAGGGTATTACCGGAACCTCTTCTTGATTACTCTTCCGATCCTGAGCAGCCAGATTCTCCTCATCATTATGCTCAGGACCATTGATACCTTCCGAATTTTCGGAAAGGTGTATGCCCTCACTCAGGGCGGTCCCGGAAATTCAACCGAAACGGTATCCTACTATATTTACCGGGAGGCTTTTTCCTATTTCAACCTGGGACGCGCCAGTGCGTCGGCTCTCTATGTTCTGGTGGTCATTTTCTTAATTGCCGCGGTTTATATCAAAGGCATCATGAAAGAGGAAAACTGATGATCGGATCAGTAATGTCTCGAAAGGGTTTCTTTTTCTGGGTCCTCATGACCCTGGTACTCGTGGTTGTCCTTTTTCCGCTCTATTGGATTCTTATCACCTCCCTTAAGACACCGCTGGAAAACATCTCGCCTATACCCACGTTTTTTCCTGTTAAGGTTACATTGAAGAACTTTACAGGAGTGATTACGGGTGGTTTTTTTAAGAATCTTGTCAATAGCCTCTTTGTTGCTTTCACATCCACCTTTATTTCTTTGGTACTGGCTTTTCTGGCATCTTACGCATTGGTACGTTATAGGTTCCCTTTAAAGATCAATGTCATATTTCTTATCTGG
>JAUXBI010000004.1 GCA_030619435.1 Syntrophaceae bacterium | reverse complement strand
GTCTTCCTGAACATACATCAATCTTGGAGATAGGGGAACTATGGCCCGTTCTTAAACTGGGCGAATGGCTGATTCACTATCAGCATGCACGACATACCCGTGATTGGAGTGAATCCGTCGCCCATGAATTGTCGTCCTTATGCAATCGTATGAAGGCCCACATTGTGCGATCTGAAGACGTAGGGAAGGATGTGGCGTTCATATGCTTACAGAAAAACCACGGAAAGGCATAACAAGGCTTTTGCAGCGGAGCGCAAAAAGCCGCGCCCGCTGAAGAGCGGCGTTATGTGTAGGGAAAAAATATGAACCCAAAATGGTTTGGCGATTCATACGATATTGTAAAAAGATATTTAATCGATAATTTAAAAAATATTGAATATCGAGTGTTTGCTGACCCTATGAGCACCAATGATTGGAAGGATGATATCGAAAAATATTATTTGTTCATCGGAGCATCACCACTTCCTGCAGATAGTCCTGATAGTAAAGCTTTATTTATAGACCCAGATACCGGCGTTTCAAATAAAAAATCTAATCAACATATTTCTATGAATTCTTTGATGGGAAAATTAGAAGAATTCGAGATTGTATTTGCATTTGATCAATCATTCTCACGTGTGGGTGACCAAGCAGGAAAAATGAAAGAAAAGTTATCACAAATTGCTAAAACAGGGAATTTTGGTTTTTATTACAACTCACACGCGAAATTTCTTTTCTGCTGTGCATCTCAAGCGAAATTAGAAAATGTTGTAAAACAATTGTTATCAACCGGTTTACCGAAAGAACGCATATTAAAAACAAGAAATTTCACATAACCATGCTCTTGCAGCGGATCGCAAAAAGCCGCGCCCGCTGAAGAGCGGCGTTGGCCTTAAGTAATCAACGAACAGTATTGTTGCCAAAACGCACACAACGTGATAATATCCAACCATGAAAAGTATAAACTGGAACACAGAAAAGAGTATTGCGCTCAAGGCTTCGCGGGGCATCTGTTTTGAGGATGTGGTATTTTACATTGAAAGGGGTGACATATTAGATGACTATCTACATCCCAATCAACAAGCATACCACGGACAGCGAATCATGGTCATCAATATTGCCAATTACGCCTATCTTGTACCTTATATTGAGAATGATGAAGAGTTATTTCTGAAAACCATTATTCCAAGCAGGAAGGCAACGCAAAGATATCTTGGAGAAAAAACATGAAGACAAAATTAACGAAAGAAGAAAAGGAAATTCTCGATAGCTTCGAGAAAGATGAATGGGTGCCCGTTACAAACCTCGCGAAAAGAAAAGAAGAGTTAATTGCCTATGCCCGTAATACTTTGCGGAAGGACAAGAGGCTGAATATTCGGATCTCTGAAAGAGACCTCCTTGAGCTTCAGAAAAGAGCGGTTAATGAAGGCCTACCCTATCAGACTTATGTATCAAGTATTCTCCACAAATTTGTTAATGGGTTTTTAGTCGAAGCGAGAAAATAAAAAAACGGCCAACCAGTCGCTCAAGCCGATCGCGGCCCCGTGGAGTAAATAGAATGTTTAGAAGCATGCCGGGAAATACAGAGGCATTCCCTATATTAATTTACTTTCTTCTATTGACAAATTGTTAATATAAATCCTCTGTTTTGCCTTTCCAGGTTTATGTCGAGTATTCGCTTTTATAACTGCTCCTCTATCATTTCATGAAAGTGAGTTTTTGATCTTTATCTGACAGGGCGCTGACTTGACATTGATAATACGCGGCAGATAAGCTATGTTGTCGACGATTACTATGCGTTCCCACGCAGAAACGTGGGAACGAGGAAAGACGTGGAGTTGTTTCATATGGACGCATTTTTCTGGTGGATTTCAAAAATAGTTATAGGAATTGTCTCCCTGTTTTTTTTCATAAGGGGGCTTGAGGTTCTGATCGGCTCGTACAGTCTGAACAACCCTGCCGAGTTTATCATGTATTTCTTTTCATCGAGCATGCTCATCCTTGTGAGCGCTGTAGGCATCATCTACAGTGCCGTCAAAATATTCAAAAGAGTAAGGGGCGAACTCTGATGACTCCCAGAAAGAACCTTCGCCATATCCTCCTTGAATGCCTTATTATCACCTGTGTTACATCCTTTTTCTTATGTATTACTTTAAGTCCGTGTTCCGCGTATGATCTGAAGAACAAGGTGAAGGAATTCACACTCAAGAATGGCCTCAAGGTGTTGATAGTCGAGAGACATGCGAGTCCGACCGTCTCTCTGTACATAAGCCACGATACGGGTGCTGTAGACGAGGGGGATGGCCATACGGGTACCGCTCACATTCTGGAACATATGATGTTCAAGGGCACCGAAACTATCGGAACAAAGAATTTTGAAGAGGAAAAGCGCATCCTCCAAAAGATCCATGATGTGGGCAACGCCCTCGATACTGAGCTGATGAGGGGGGAAAGCGCTGACGGGCAGAAAATAAAGGATCTGCGCAAGCAACTTGAGACGCTTCAGCAAGAGGCCGGAAAATGGAGCATCCCGAGCGAGATAGACCGTCTGTACACAGAGAAAGGGGGCGGAGATCTTAATGCCTTTACAGGTCAGGACCTGACCTCCTATCATGTAAGTCTGCCCTCCAACAGAATAGAACTGTGGGCAAGAATAGAGTCCGACAGGATGTCCAACCCTGTCTTTCGCGAGTTCTATTCGGAACGCGACGTGGTTATGGAGGAACGCAAACAGACGGTCGAATCGAATCCGGGGAGAAAGCTTCTGGAGCAGTTCCTGGCTGCGGCCTTCATGGTTCACCCATACAGAAGGCCGGTGCTCGGATGGGCTCCCGATATGCGTTTTCTGAACATTGATTACACAAAGGAATTTTTCAGAACTTATTATGCCCCCAATAACACGACCATAGCCATTGTGGGAGATGTATCACCGGACGAAGTAATGAAAATAATAAAACACTATTTCGGAAAGATACCCTCCCAGAAAATCCCCGTAAGGCGCGCTACAGAGGAACCGGTACAGAATGGTGAGAGGCGGGTGAAAATGGTATCCGATGCCTCTCCCAGGCTCATCATAGGATACCACAAGCCCACCCTACCCTCTTTTGACGACTGTGTCTTCGATGTTATCGACACAATCCTCTCGGGAGGAAGAACATCGAGGCTTTTCAAAGCATTGATTGAAAAAGGTGTGGCTGTGAGCGTAAATACGGTAAATGGATTCCCGGGCGCCAGATACCCCAATCTCTTTGTCATATTTGCCCAGCCCGTCTCGCCGCATACTTGCGGAGAGTTGGAAGAGATAATTTATAAGGAACTGGATATACTGAAGAAAACTCCGGTCAAACCTGAAGAACTTGAAAAAGCGAAGAACCAGTTGAAGGCAGATATCTTGAGGCATATTTCCACAAATTCCGGCCTTGCCGGCATGCTCTCTTATTATGGAGCCGTAGCGGGAAGCTGGCAATATATTGTAAAATTTCCTGATCTTCTGGAAAGGATCACTCCTGAAGATGTAATGGCGGCCGCAAAAAAATACCTTGAGCCCCGGAACAGGACGGTTGCGGAACTGGTGAGCAAAAAATGAAAAGATATATTACCTACGCAACAGTTTTTATTGTGCTTCTATCATCGTGCGCATGGCACGGCGCATCCGTGATCGATCCGGATGATATTGTGTATGCTCCGCTTCGTTTCGAACCCCCGAAAGCACAGCGAGTGAAGTTTGAAAATGGCATCATACTCTATATGCTGGAGGATCATGAGATTCCCCTTGTGAATATATCCGCCGTTATAAGAATGGGTTCATTCTACGATCCACCCGGGAAGGAAGGACTGGCAGAGATCACGGGTACCGTGATGCGCACGGGGGGAACAAAATCCATGACGGGCAATCAGATAGACGAGGAGCTGGATTTTATAGCCGGGAAGATAACTGTATCTGTGGGAACGGATTCCTGTGCCCTGTCCATGTCCGTCCTTGAAAAAGATATAGATAAGGGACTGCAAATATTTTCCGATATCCTCACAAGCCCTGTTTTTTCTGAGGAAAAGATGGAAACTGAAAAAATCCTCGAGATAGAGGCTCTCGAAAGAATATCCGACAGCCCGCAGAAGATCGCGTTCAGGGAATTCCGCCGCCTGATGTACCATGGTGACCCGAGGGGAAGGCTCTCCTCAGTCGAATCCATAGGGAAAATAGAGAGGGACGATCTGCTGAAGTTTTACAAACGTTTCTTTCGACCACGCAACGTGATGATAGCCCTGTCGGGAGACATAGAAGAAAAGGATGCGGTGAGAAAGATAAAAAACAGTCTGGGGAAATGGAATATCCCCGGAGGCCCGGAAAAGCCCCCTCCCCCTCCGGTTCGCGTGGGAGCTTCGCTGAATTACATCCACAAAGACACTCCACAGTCTGTTATCATTATAGGACAGCCGGCGCCCGGCAAGAAAAGTCCCGACTATTACGCATTTGAAATTCTCGACTTCATCACAGGGAGCGGCGGTTTTCGTTCACGCATATTCGCCGAGGTGAGAAACAGGATGGGGCTCGCCTACAGTGCCGGAAGCTTCTATTCTCCTCGTACAGAATATGGCATTTTCGGCGCTTACGCCATGGCAAAGGGTTCTTCCACTGTGGACGCCCTGTCTGCCATAACAAAAATCCTGGATAACCTGAAGGACAGAGGCGTGGAGTCAGACGGTGAGATTGCCTGGGCAAAGGAATCCATTATAAATAATTTTATTTTCTCTTTTGCCAGGCCAAGCCACATAGTTATGGGGCAGATGATGCTGGAGTTCGATGGACTCCCGGATAATTTCCTGACAAACTACAGAGATAATATAGAAATGGTGGATTTAAATGATCTAAAATATGTCGCAGCGCGTTATCTCTCCGGGGAAAACAGGGTTGTACTTGTCCTCGGCAATAAAGAGAAATTCAGCAAGCCGCTCTCCTCGTTCGGAGATTTTTATATGGAAGAAAACGGCACGGAAAATCAGGAGAATTAAGCTATGACAGACGTGGATATTATCAAAAAGATCGAAAAAAGGATCGACTCATACGAAAACGACATGGTAGCGCTGCAGATCGCCCTTACAGCCATACCGGCGCTGGCGCCGGAGAATGGTGGAGATGGCGAATACGAAAAGGCCCGCTACCTACTGGAATATCTTAACTCTATGAAATTTGACAACATCAGCAGGTTTGACGCACCGGATGACAGGGTCTCTTCCAACTACCGCCCCAATATTATAGTGAACATCCCCGGAAAAAATCCTGAAAGAACGGTCTGGATTCTCACGCATACGGATGTGGTCCCTCCGGGGGAATTGAAGCTGTGGGATAGTGATCCCTACAGGGGATATGTGAAAGACGGCAGGATATATGGCAGGGGGATGGAGGACAATCAGCAGGATCTGGTTGCATCCATTTTTGCGGCAAAGGCCTTTAGTGATGAAGGCATAAAACCCGGGTTTTCCATAGGGCTCGCATTCGTTGCCGATGAAGAGACATCAAGCATGAAAGGACTTGGCTATCTCCTCGGCATGGAGAAGAAGATATTCAGAAAGGACGACATCATAGTTGTCCCCGACTTCGGCAATGAAGAGGGAACCATGATAGAGGTGGCGGAGAAGAGCCTGTTGTGGCTGCGTTTCAGGACAGTCGGCATGCAGTGCCACGCAAGCGAACCCTCACTGGGAAGAAACGCCTTTGTTGCCGCCTCACATCTTGTCACGAAACTGAGCGATCTGTACCACATATTCAATACTGTTGACCCTCTCTATTACCCACCGACAAGCACCTTCGAACCAACAAGCAAGGATGCCAATGTTCCCAACATAAACACCATACCGGGAGAAGATGTCTTCCATATGGACTGTCGCATTCTGCCTCAGTACGATCTTGATGGGGTTATGTCAAAGATACGCGCCATGGCTGACGAAGTGGAAAAAACATTTGATGTTTCCATAGATATTGCGCCCGTCCAGACAGTACAGGCTCCTCCTCCCACGGACAAAGACGCGCCGGTTGTAAGTGCCCTCAGAAAGGCGATAAAAGAGGTCTATGGTGTGGAAGCCTCTCCCGCGGGGGTCGGGGGCGGCACAGTGGCGGCTCATTTGAGGAAGGAAGGATATCCGGTCGCGGTATGGAGCAGACTGGATAGAATGGCTCATCAGCCGAACGAAAGTTGCGCGATATCGAACATGACAGGAAATGCAAAGGTGTTCGCCCGCCTGTTTCTGGGTGGATACTGATTATTGATTCCGGGCCGCTCGAAAAATTGTCTCCGCCAATCTGCCGAACTCCTCCACAGTCAGCGTCTCTCCCCTCCTCCGTCCATCTATCCCGGCCTCGTCAAGCAGGGAGGAAACATCCATGTCCCCTGAACACACGGTGTCCATACCCTTCAGGTTGTTGGCGAGGGTCTTTCTTCTCTTTGAGAAGGCCGCCTTCACCGTTTTAAGGAACATGCTATGATTGGACAACTCGAAGAGGGGCCTTTCGCGCATATCCATCTTCAGGACCGTGGAATCCACCTTCGGTTTAGGGTGAAAGCAGAGGGGTGGGACTGTCATAATTGTTGAGAGCACCGCATACATGGGGATGATCACTGAAAGTATCCCATATTCCTTCGTTCCCGGCACCGCCGCTATCCTGTCCGCGACCTCTTTCTGAAACATCAGCGTTGCCGAGGATATATGATCCCTGAACTCGATCAAGCGGAAGAGTATCTGTGACGATACGTTGTATGGAATGTTGCCTATAACCTTTATCTTCCCCGTGCCACCCAGGGGTGAGGAAAAATCGTAACGGAGAACATCCGTACGAATTATCTCGATATTGGATATCTCCTTCAGCTCTTCGTTAAGGACATTCACAAGCTTCGGGTCTATTTCAAGGGCAATGACCTTTTTTGCTTTCTCTGCGATCATCGAGGTCATGGCGCCCAGCCCCGCCCCAATCTCGACCACGGTATCATCCCCGTCAATCTTTGAGACATCCACTATCCGGGAAGTTATATTATTGTCCACAAGGAATGATTGCCCCAGGTGTTTTACCGGGCGTATGCGATGTCTTTTGAGGATTTTCAGGGGAGATTCCATTGTTTCAGTCCGGCTCCGGAAAAGATTGAGCGGCCTTTTGTTGGGTTTCGTACCTCAACCCAACCTACAACTATTTCGGTCAATCGAGAGGCCACCTGGATACCGCGTTAAGGTCAAAGCTGTCTCTCTTGCCGCCGCAAAGGAGATTATCGCCAACAACCGCTATCATTGCCGCGTTGTCGGTGCAGAGGACGGGTGGAGGAACAAATATCTCTATCCTCCTCCTTTTCCCCTCCTCGAAAAATCTTTCTCGCAATCGGCTGTTTGAGGCCACTCCGCCGCACACTACCACCCTCGGCACAGATGCGTCTTCAGCAGCCTTAAGCGTCTTTCCGGCAAGTACATCCACGATAGCTTCCTGATAACTTGCAGCTATATCCGGCACTTCGTCCGAGGGTATGGGTTTTTTTCTGCCCTTTATGTAGTTTAGAAGCGCTGTCTTCAGGCCGCTGAAACTAAAATCTGTGCTTCCCTTCATCGCACGCGGAAAGGTTACGGTCGAAGGGTTTCCCTTTTTTGCCAGTCTGTCTATGGCCACTCCACCGGGATATCCAAGACCCAGCATCCTGGCGGCCTTGTCAAACGCCTCTCCCGCCGCGTCATCCCTTGTCTGTCCCAGTATCTGAAAGTCACCAAATCCCCTGACAAAATATATATGCGTGTGTCCCCCCGAAACTACCAGGGCAACAAAGGGGAAATCGGGTCTATTATCGGTGAGAAATATGGCGGCAATGTGTCCCTCTATGTGATTCACTCCCACAAAGGGTATGTCGGCCGCGAATGCCATCGCCTTCGCGGCTGAGAGACCTACAAGGAGAGAACCCACGAGACCAGGACCCCTCGTCACTGCAATTCCTTCTATATCCGCCATCGATACACCCGCGTCATCCAGAGCCTGGCACGTCACCGGTATAATTGCCTCCATATGCTTTCTGGATGCAATTTCGGGAACAATGCCCCCATATTCGCCATGGATGTCTATCTGTGACGCTATGACGTTGGACAGCGCTACTGTGCCGTTGGAAACCACTGCAGCCGCGGTCTCATCGCATGAGGATTCTATCCCTAATACGAGCATTCTGCCTCCGTGAAAGTATGTCTCTGATTTAATGCGGACATGTATTGCTTTTGAACTTGAAACTTGATATCGAAGGGATATATAGGAAAGTCACTTGTTTGTAAATATAAAATAGGGATTATAAGAATGGAGAAAGAATACGATTTTCTGGTATTGGGTAGCGGTATAGCGGGGCTATCCTTCGCCATCAAGGCGGCGGAGCTGGGAAGTGTCGCAATCGTTACGAAGAAGGAAGAGGTAGAATCAAACACGAATTACGCCCAGGGGGGAATTGCCGCCGTAACTGACGATGACGACAATTTCGAATCCCATATAAACGATACACTGAAAAGTGGATCAGGGCTGTGCAGGGAAGACGTGGTGAATTTTGTTATCACGGAAGGCCCCGAAAGGATCAGGGAACTTATCGACTGGGGCGTGCACTTCACGAAGACGAAAGACAGCAAGTCCGGCACCTATGACCTCGGGAGAGAGGGGGGGCACAGCCGCAGGAGGGTTCTCCACGCGGAAGATCTCACCGGCAGAGAGATAGAGCGGGCGCTGATCGAGAAAGTCGCCTCAAAGAAGAACATAACGATTTACGAAAACTTCTTTTCAATAGACCTCATCTGCAAGTCAAAACTTACCGGCCATAAAGAAGACAGGTGTCTCGGGGCATATGCCTTTGACGTGGACAAAAATATCGTCCATACCTTCAGGGCAAAGTTTGTCATGCTGGCCACAGGAGGATCAGGAAAAGTTTACCTGATTACCACAAATCCTGATATTGCCACGGGGGACGGCGTGGCAATGGCCTACAGGGCCGGTGCCGAGATTGCCAACATGGAATTCATGCAGTTTCATCCCACCTGCCTCTATCACCCCGACGCGAAATCCTTTCTCATAAGCGAGGCGGTGAGGGGTGAGGGAGCTGTACTGAAGCTCAGAAATGGCTCCAAATTCATGGAGAAATACCACCCGATGGGGGCACTGGCCCCTAGAGATGTCGTTGCCAAGGCGATAGACACAGAGCTTAAGAAATCAGGTGATGAATACGCCCTTCTGGATATCACACATATGGGCAGGGAATTTCTCGTGAAGAGATTCCCATATATCTACAACAGATGCCTTGAGTTCGATATCGACATGGCAGTCGATCCCATACCGGTGGTTCCCGCAGCCCATTATCAGTGTGGAGGCGTACTGGTAAATCCCTTCGGTGAGACCAGTATTGATGGACTTTTCGCGTGTGGAGAGGTGGCATGTACCGGCCTTCACGGGGCCAACCGTCTCGCGAGTAACTCACTCCTGGAGGCCCTCGTGTTCGCGCACAGAGCATTTAAGAAAATTAGAGAGCTCCTGCCTACAGTGGAGAAAGACGCCACACCCATACCCCCCTGGGATCCTAAGGGCGCGACCGAAAGCGACGAATCGATCGTCGTCTCGCACAACTGGGATGAGATCAGGATGTGCATGTGGAACTACGTGGGCATCGTAAGGTCTGATAAAAGACTCGAACGGGCGAAGAGGAGAATCGATCTGATAGCGAGGGAAATAGAGGAATACTACTGGAATTTCACTATAACGACCAATCTGCTCGAGCTGCGTAATATCGCCACGGTGGCCGGGATCGTTATCGAGTGCTCACGCCTCAGGAAAGAGAGCCGCGGTCTTCACTATAATCTTGATTACCCTGAAAAGAACGATGTCAGATGGATAAAGGATACGGTGATAAAAAAAGACTGGGGGAATGGAGGGCCGAATCATGAATGAAGAACAGATAAAAAAAACTCCTCTGCATGACTGGCATCTGAAACATAGTGCCAATATGGCGGTGTTCGGCGGGTATGAGATGCCCCTGTGGTACCCTTCAGGAGCGAAACGGGAACACCTCGCGGTCCTCACGGGCGCCGGAATGTTTGATACAAGCCACATGGCAGTTATCATGGTTGAGGGCCCCGGCGCGTTAGCTCTTCTCCAGGCATGTTTCACCAAGAACCTTAATGCGTGCATAGGGAAGAACAAGACCCCTCTTGTGCCGGGAAGATGCGCTTACGGCGCCTTTTTAGACGACCTGGGCCATGTCAGGGACGACTCTATCGTCTCGCAGATAGCATCAGAGACATACATGATTGTAGTGAACGCCGGAATGGGTGGACAAATTTCCCGCCATCTGGAAAATCAGGCAGGCGGGTCAGACGTTGAAATTCATGATCTTACCGACGGGGTCGGAAAAATGGACATACAGGGGCCCATGTCCGCCAGGATATTAGCGGGAATAATCAGGAAGCCGGAAGCAGTGTTTGATCGCATGGTTTACTTCAGCTTCAAGGGGTTCTTTGATGACGATTTCCCCCTTGCGGACGCCGTACGCCTCTTGGACGGCACCCCCGTCATGCTGTCGCGTACCGGCTATACCGGCGAGTTCGGTTTTGAAATATTCATGAACCCCGATCATATCGGGCATGTGTGGAAAATGGCGCTGGAGGCGGGAAAGGATTTTGGTCTTGTAACATGCGGCTTCGCCGCGCGCGATTCCCTGAGGACAGGCTCGGTGCTTCCACTGTCACATCAGGATATAGGCCCCTGGCCATTCATTAACAATCCCTGGAGCTTCGCCCTCCCCTTCAATGACGACCAGACGGGTTTCACCAAGAAATTCACGGGCGACGAGGCCCTCATAAACATTGAAGAACCGGAATATACTTATCCCTTCGCCGGCTTTGACCTGCGCAAGGTTTCCCCCGGCAATTCAACAATTGTAACAGACTCCGGCGGCGCCGGGATCGGAACTGTTCTGACCTGTGTAACCGACATGGCCATAGGCCGGGTCGATGAAAAGACATACAGTATCACCAGCCCGGACAGACCGGATGGATTCAATCCGAAGGGACTTTCCTGCGGGTTCGTCAGGGTAACAAGAAAACTGTCCAGCGGAGATTTCGTAGAACTCAGGGATGACAGACGGGCCATAAAAGTTGTAATTGTGGATGACATACGTCCCGACCGCACCGCGCGCAGGGCAATCAAGACCATGCTGTAGTTTTTAAAAAAATTTTGACAGGATAACAGGAACATCCCGTCTAATATTTAAAAGGAGAAAAAGAGATGAAAGAGATAGAAGAATTATTTTTGCCGGATAATGTACGCTACGCAGAGACGCATGAATGGGCCAGAGCTGACGGCGACAATATGACAATAGGGATCAATGACTACGCGCAGGATCAGCTGGGCGATATCGTGTTTGTGGAACTTCCCGAAATCGGAGCCACTTTTGAGAAGGGAGAAGAATTCGGCACGCTGGAATCAGTGAAAGCTGTCTCGGAGATATATATGCCGGTGTCGGGAGAGATCACAGCGATAAACGAAGACCTTGAGGAAGCCCCGGAACTTGTAAACGGGGAACCCTATAATGCCGGCTGGATAATCGAGGTAAAACCGAACGACCCGGATGAAATAAACACCCTTATGTCCAGCAGTGAATATCTTGAAATGCTGAAAGGAGGAGAATAGATGCGCTACCTGCCCCATACCGAAGAGGATGTCAGCTCAATGCTGCGCGCGGTGGGTGCCGAGGATATGGATGATCTGTTCTCAATGATCCCGGGGAGTTGTAAGATGGATGGCAGCCTGAACCTGCCGGAGGCCCTGACGGAATGGGAACTCAACACCCTTATGAACAACATTTCGAAAAAAATGGCAGTCTCCCCGGCGTATAAAATATTCATGGGCGCAGGAAGCTATAATCACTATATCCCCGAATCGGTGTCATATCTTCTCGGCAGATCCGAGTTCTCGACGGCCTATACACCTTATCAGCCTGAGATAAGCCAGGGAACCCTTCAGGCGATATATGAGTATCAGACGCTGGTCACCCGCCTGCTCGGCATGGAAGTGGCAAACGCTTCTATGTATGACGGCGCGTCCGCGCTTGCCGAGGCCCTTCTGATGGCCACACGCGTAACAAAGCGAAAAAAGGTGGCCCTGTCAGGACTTATTCACCCATACTACCGTGATGTAGTCCGGACCTATCTGGAACCGGGCAATTATGAGATTGTGGAGCTGCCCCGCCTCGAAAACGGAAAGACTGATATCTCGGGTGTGGCCGGCATGGATGATCTCGCAGCCGTCGCTATCCAGTCTCCCAACTTTTTCGGATGCATCGAAGACCTCCGGACAACAGGAGAGCTCGCTCACGAATTGGGTGCACTCTTCGTTCTTTCCTTTACAGAACCTCTGGCCTATGGCCTCTTCAAAAACCCCGGCTGCCAGGGAGCGGATATCGTCTGCGGAGAGGGGCAGAGTCTCGGCATACCTCAGTCCTTCGGGGGACCGGGGCTTGGAATGTTCGCCTGCCGGATGAAGCATGTGCGCAACATGCCGGGCCGCCTTGTGGGAAAAACCACCGATATGGATGGCAGGCCCGGTTTCGTCCTGACGCTGGCCACGAGGGAACAGCATATCCGCCGGGAAAAGGCAAAATCCAACATCTGCACAAACAACAGCCTGTGCGCTCTGGCATCCGCCATGTATATGGCCTCCGTTGGTGGCACCGGCATCCGCGAACTCGCCAGCCTCAACTATGACAAGACCGAATATCTCAAACGCGGACTGAGGGAGGCTGGATTTGTGATCACCTTCGACAGCCCCACATTCAACGAATTCGTGGTGAAATTCGGAGAAGACTTCAAGGATACCTATAAGAAACTGATAGAACAGCGCATAGTAGCAGGGGTTTCGCTCGCCACCTGGTATCCAGAGCTTTCCGGTCACTACCTGTTGTGCGTGACGGAGACCATGGGCAGAACAGATATGGATGCCTTGATAAAGGAGGTACGATCATGAAAGAACTGCAAGGAGCCTCCGGCCTGATATTCAACGAACCCCTGCTGTGGGAAAAGGGGAAAAAAGGAAGACGGGGATTCTCCATGCCCCGCAGGGACGTTGTCCCCTCCCCTCTTGATGAAGGACTCGCGGGTGACGGTCCCGACTTCCCTGATCTTTCCGAGGTAGACATTGTACGGCATTATACAAGACTGTCACAGTGGAATTTCGGCGTCGACGCGGGGATGTATCCCCTCGGATCGTGTACGATGAAGTACAACCCCAAGATCAACGAGAGAGAAGCCTCTCTTCCCGGATTCGCCGGAGCACATCCCCTGCTTCCGCAGGAACTGTCGCAGGGCACCCTTGAACTTATGTACCGGCTTGAACAGTATCTTGCCGAAATAACCGGGATGGATGCCGTTACGCTTCAGCCCGCCGCCGGGGCACATGGAGAACTGACCGGCATGCTTCTCATACACGCGTATCATAAGAGCAGAGACTCTCACCGTTCAAAGATTATCGTACCCGACACCGCGCACGGCACCAATCCCGCGAGCGCCTCTTTGTGCGGCTTTAATTCAGTGCCTGTGCAATCAAACGAAAAAGGAATCATATCGACAGAAGCCGTCGCGGCCATCATGGACGAAGATACGGCGGGGATCATGATAACCAATCCGAACACGCTGGGACTCTTTGAAGAAAATATCAGAGAAATCGCGGAGATTGTCCATTCAAAGGGAGGTCTGGTCTACGGCGATGGCGCGAATATGAACGCCGTCATGGGAATCGTGCAGATGGGGAAGATAGGGTTCGATGTAATGCACCTGAACCTGCACAAAACATTCTCTACCCCTCATGGAGGAGGAGGGCCCGGCTCAGGACCGGTGTGTGTGAAAGCTATTCTGGAACCATTTCTTCCCGTTCCTCGAATTATAAAAAAGGGGGGCGAATACTTGCTGTCCGGAGATTTTCCGGAATCCATCGGAAAATTGCAGGCATTTTACGGAAACTTCGGGGTTATGATCAAGGCTTGCAGTTACATCATGAGCATGGGAAGTGAGGGACTGAAAAGGGCAAGTCAGCTTGCCGTCCTCAACGCCAATTACATAAAGGAGAACCTTAAGGACTCGCTCTATCTTCCCTACGACAAACGATGTATGCACGAATGCGTTTTCTCCGACAGGCTGCAGGAAGCCGAAAAGATTACCACTCTGGATATGGCCAAACGTCTCATGGATTATGGTTTTCATCCGCCTACAATCTATTTCCCTCTTGTGGTACACGGCGCCATGATGATTGAGCCTACGGAAACGGAATCAAAGGAAGATATAGACCGCTTCATAGAGGCGCTCAAGGCTATAGTAGCTGAAGCCGGGAAAGACCCTGTTCTTCTTAGAAGAGCACCCACCCGTCCAAAAGTGCGCAGACTGGACGAAACCGCGGCGGCAAGAAAGCCCCGTCTCGCGGGATGATATCATGAATAGCGAAACGCAGATCCTGAAACGAAAGCCTCCATGGCTCAGGAGGAGTCTCTCGAAGGGAGCAGAATATCAGGCGGTCAGAGAACTCCTCAGGAAAAACCGGTTGCACACCGTTTGTGAAGAAGCCCTTTGTCCGAATATCTGGGAATGTTTCTCCAGAGGCACAGCAACCTTTCTCATCATGGGCTCCCTGTGCACGCGAGGCTGTCGTTTCTGCGCGATGTCCCGTGGAAAACCGGAATCGCTTGATCCTGAAGAACCATCCAGGGTTGCCGGAGCGGCCCGGCAACTGGGTCTCAGCTATGTCGTTGTTACATCTGTCACGAGGGATGATCTCCCCGATGGAGGGGCCTCATTCTTTGCCGATACAATCACAAAAATCCGCGAAGATGTTCCGGGCACGCGTGTGGAAGTGCTGATACCTGATTTTCAGGGAGACGCGCGGGCGCTCGCTTCCGTTATCAGGGCCCATCCCAACGTACTTAACCATAATGTTGAAACAGTGCCCCGGCTCTACCCGGCGGCAAGACCCGACTCGTCATACGAGCGTTCGCTCAAGCTCCTGGAGCGTGTGAAGAAAGATGCCCCGGCGATACCGGTAAAATCGGGGATCATGTTAGGACTCGGAGAGACTGCAAAGGAGATCAGACAGGCACTGCGTGATCTGGCGGACGCCGGATGCGATATCCTTACAATAGGCCAGTATCTGCAACCCTCGAAAAAAAACCTGGCAGTGGAACGCTTTGTTCACCCGGATGAATTTGATGAATGGCGTGTCGCAGCGCTCAAAATGGGGTTTTCCGGTGTCGTCAGCGGCCCCCTCGTAAGAAGCTCATATCGCGCCGGGGAACTCTACAAAACGGTGATGGAGAAATTTTGACAGGATAACAGTAGCATGGGGCCTCTGTGCCCCACAGAGGGAGTTGTTTTAGTGAATGCAATTTATCCTTGACATTTCATACCGATGTAATTACATTGTAGATACTTATCAGGTCAAGGAGGGTACATTATGAGGGCACGTGTTGTAAAAATTGGCAATTCCCAAGGCATCCGTATTCCAAAACCTATACTTGAGCAAACAGGAATTATTGAGGACGTTGAGCTTGAGGTAGAGAAAAACCAAATCATTATTCGCTCTATTTCAAATCCAAGATCTGGTTGGGATCTTGCTTTCAAAGCAATGGCCGAGAATGGTGCTGATGTGCTGATACACGGAACCGAAAATATCTCAAATTCCTGGGACGAAGAAGAATGGCAATGGTAGTCAATCGATTTGATGTATATTTGATAAACCTTGACCCAACTGTCGGGTCTGAAATTCAGAAAACCAGACCCTGCTTGATTATCTCGCCTGATGAAATAAACAGACATATTCGCACCGTTATTGTTGCCCCTATGACTACTGCCGGCAAGGACTATCCCACAAGGATATCCTGTAAATTTAAAAAGGAGAAAGGGCAAATCGTCTTAGATCAGATACGAACAATAGATAAAACACGACTCATAAAAAAGCTTGGTTCTATTAATCCAGAAACCCAGTTGGAGGTTATTTCTGTCTTACAACGGCTATT
>JAUXBI010000150.1 GCA_030619435.1 Syntrophaceae bacterium | reverse complement strand
GAAAGCGGCTCCAAGTATTGTCAATTCAGAAGAGATGAGCATCCCGGAATATGCCGGATAAAAGGAGGGGGCCGTGAGAATAGCAGACAGGATAGAACGTCTGGGAGTTGAAACAGCCTTTGCCGTTTCCGCCGAGGCGGCCGCTTTCGCGGCAGAGGGCAACAAGGTATATCCCTTTCACCTGGGTGATTTAAACGTCATAACGCCTTCCAACATTATGGATGCGGCTGAAAAGGCAATGCGGGAAGGAAAGACAGGCTATTGCCCGAACGCGGGGATACCTCAATTGCGTGAGCTATTGGCCGATGATGTCAGCAGATCACACGGAATCGATTACACCATGGAAAATGTGTCTATCCAGCCGGGTGGAAAGCCGGTCATAGGCAAATTTCTACTGGCGCTTATGAATCCGGGTGACGAGGTGCTTTATCCCAATCCCGGTTATCCCATTTATGAATCACAGATAGAGTTTCAGGGGGGCAGGGCACTGCCTTATGGATATGTTGAAGGGAAGGAAAACTTCGAACTGGATATGGATGCCATCGAAAGGCAGATAACCCCACGCACGAAGATACTCATATTCAATGATTGGCACAATCCCACGGGCGCGGAATGTTCCCCGCAAGAGCTTGAAAAACTTGCCGGGCTGGCTATCAGGCACGACCTCTATGTGCTCTGCGACGAGGCCTATTTTGACGTTCGCTACGAAGGAAAGAGCGTTTCTCTGGCATCCATCCCGGGCATGGCCGAAAGGTGTGTAATCCTCTACAGTTTTTCCAAGAAATTTGCCATGACCGGTTGGAGGATCGGAGCGGCCATCGGGCCTGGAGATGTTATTGATGTAATCACCAAGCTCAACGTCAATGATGAATCCTGCTCGAATCATTTCATACAGTACGCCGCCATGGAAGGACTCACCGGAGACCAGACACAGGCCCGACAGATGTTGGATACCCTTAGAGAAAGGAGAGACGCGGCCGCGGATATTCTCAATTCCATAGAGGGAGTGCGCTGTTTCCGGCCGAACGTGACGTTCTATCTCTATCCTAACGTTACAGAGGCGATGGAACGGAAAGGGATTAGAGATCTCGACGAGTTCCGCGAGGCCCTGTTGCATGAAACCGGCGTGTCGGTGTGCACCCGGCTGCATTTCGGGCGCGCCCTGGAAGGCGAGAAGGATTTTTATATACGTCTGGCATATTCGGGTATCAACATAAATGAAATCAGAGAGGGTCTCGGCAGATTTAAGGCATTTATTGAGGGATAATCCATGATTCTATTGAGGAATGCTTATGTATGGAAAAATTCGTGAAAAACTGAACGCGCAGTTGGCAGATCTCATAAAAACAGGTCTTTACAAGAAGGAACGCCATATAGTTTCGCCTCAAAGAGCGCGGATAATGGTGAATGGCGCGGAGGTTCTGAACCTGTGCGCCAATAACTATCTCGGTCTGGCGGATAACCCCGACATCATCGAGGCTGCCAAGGCAGGGCTTGATGCCCGCGGTTTTGGCATGGCTTCGGTGCGTTTTATATGCGGCACGCAGGATATTCACAGCGAACTGGAGGAAAAGATCAGCGCCTTCCTCGGAACGGAAGATACGATCCTCTACAGCTCCTGTTTTGACGCCAATGGCGGTCTCTTTGAGGCACTTCTGGGGACGGGGGATGCGATCATTTCCGACGCGCTGAATCACGCTTCGATAATTGACGGCATTCGTCTGTGCAGGGCAGAGAGATATCGATACGCTCATGCCGACATGAAGGATCTGGAGAAACGTCTCAAAGAGGCTCGGAGAGCGAATACAAGGATGATAGCCACGGATGGCGTCTTCAGTATGGATGGAGATTTGGCCAGGCTGGACGAGATATGTGCTCTAGCCGAAAAATACGATGCCCTCGTCATGGTGGATGACAGCCATGCCACGGGTTTTGTCGGGCCTGCAGGGCGCGGAACACCTGAATATTTCCATGTTCAGGATCGTGTGGATATTATCACGTCAACTCTCGGCAAGGCTATGGGAGGAGCGTCCGGCGGGTTTACGACGGGGCGCTCTGATATGATATCGATGTTGAGACAGAGATCGCGTCCTTATCTTTTCTCGAATTCGGTTGCGCCTCCGATAGTGTCCGCCGCCATCAAGACCCTGGAGTTGCTGGAAGACACTGGAAAGGCCAGAGAGAAGTTGAGATCAAATACGAGGTTCTTTCGCGAAGAGATTGTCAAACTGGGATTCAAGATAAAATCCGGCGATCATCCTATTATTCCCGTTATGCTGGGAGATGCCGTGCTGGCACAGAATATGGCTGCCGGGCTCCTTGAAGAGGGGGTTTATGTGACGGGATTTCTGTATCCGGTGGTCCCGAAGGGAGAAGCCAGGATCAGGGTACAGATGTCCGCGGTTCATAGTGAGTCCGATCTCAGATTCGCGCTTGGAAAGTTTGCAAAGGTGAGGCGGGAACTGGGGGTCTTGATCTGAAATCTGTCATAGGGGGTGTTGATTATGGATATGATGAAGGCCCTGGTTAAGGCCAGGGCGGAGCCGGGTCTCTGGCTGGATGAGGTTCCGGTACCCGAGGTTGGCATCAACGATGTACTGATAAAGATATACAGGACCGCAATTTGCGGCACCGATGTGCACATCTATGACTGGAATGAGTGGGCAAAAAAGACGATTCCTGTGCCCATGCACACGGGGCATGAGTTTGTCGGAAAGGTGGAGGAAATCGGCGCTAATGTGCATGATTTCAAACCCGGCGATATAGTTTCCGGCGAAGGACATCTTGTTTGCGGTCGCTGTCGCAACTGCCTGGCAGGCAGGCGGCACCTTTGCATGAAGACCAGCGGTGTCGGCGTAAACAGGGCAGGGGCCTTTGCCGAGTATCTCAGCATTCCGGTGACCAATGTCTGGTACTGCGATCCCGATATACCGATGGACATACTCTCCTGCTTCGATCCGCTGGGCAATGCCACGCATACAGCGCTTTCATTCGACATCTTGGGTGAGGATATCCTGATAACGGGTGCCGGACCTATAGGATGCATGGCGGTTGCCATTGCCAGACACGCGGGTGCGCACCATATAGTTGTAACAGACATAAACCCCTATAGATTAGCGCTCGCGAAAAAAATGGGGGCAACTCTGGCTGTGGATGTAACCCGCGAAACCATAGAGGGCGTTCAGGAAAAACTGGGGATGAAAGAGGGGTTTGATGTGGGGTTGGAAATGTCGGGTAATCCCGGTGCCCTGAATTCCATGCTGACAAATATGTGTCATGGCGGAAAAATCGCGCTTCTGGGGATCCTGCCGGGTAATGTTGGAATCGACTGGGAGACAGTAATCTTCAACGGACTCACCATAAAGGGTATCTATGGGCGCGAGATGTATGAAACATGGTACAAAATGACGGCAATGCTCCAGTCGGGACTGGACATAAGCGCGATCATCACCCACCACTTCCACTATACGGAATACAGTGAGGCATTTGAAATAATGAAATCGGGACAATCCGGTAAGGTAATCCTGAACTGGGTTGATTGATGATTCTGCTGATTGATGACACAGAATCTCTGGTCACTGCCCGCGGCGTAAGTTAACGGTAGCCAATATGATGAGTGCGATCACCGCACCCACAATCCCGACCGGCCAGAATTCCCCTCCAAATCCATGTGCACTTATATAATCTACGGCAATACCGAGAAGGGGAGCCACGAGTATCGTTGAGACAGATTTTGCCTGGCTCTCGATGGAAAGTACTGTTGCACCGTGTGCCTCGGTTGCGTACTCGTCAAACCGGCTGATAAGTATCGGTCTCCACAGATTCTGCATAACGTACAGAGCCACAAATCCAACAATTGCCATGTAGTACCATTTCAAATACAGAACGGTCGCCAGTAAAAGGTAGATAAAAAGTACGCCCTTCCAGATAAGAGACGCTCCCTGTTCCTCTCCGCCCGCCCGTTGCGTGATTCTGTGCGACTTACGGCTCGCCCATGCGGACAGCAGGTGCAGGGCGAAATAGACCATCCCCACGATAATCGCGCTTCGGCGGGTATTTTCCATATACACAAACAGGGGAAGGGCCAAAGCCATGCTTTTGATAACCGGCTGGAGATAATCCCTGGCCGCGTTAAACACTCCCTCGAATGCCATCGATTCGACAATAAGGCGACGCAGGTGTCTTATCCTCAAAGAGGTGCGGAGTGTAGTCCGCAAATTGTCAAGGACATCACGCAGAGCAGCTCCTTTCCGGACATGTCCCTCCAGTTCAACGGGATAGTACATGAAATTTACAAGTCCGAGCACATATGGAACTATGGAGAGATAGAAAACGGAGGAATAGCTTTCTGTGAATATAACAAACAGACTGGCGATAATGATTGAAAACGCGGAACCCAGTTTGGACCATGAGCGTGTGTAGCCATAGACGCGGGTCTTTTCATATGTACGTCCCTGAAGTCG
>JAUXBI010000202.1 GCA_030619435.1 Syntrophaceae bacterium | reverse complement strand
TTTTTGATCCCTCGCATTTTTGCAAGTTCAAGGCTCATTTCAACAAACATGTCCGGCTGCATCTCCGCGAGCCACGGGCACCATCTTGTCATGAGACCGGTCTGCCAGTGTTCGCTTACCCTGTAAGTGCTGCAGACAAACGGGAATCTTGGATCGCATGTCGCTCTTGCGTCCACATCTGTTCCAGTCCCCTCTTTATCCCATCTCTTGATGGTGGGATTAACCATTTGAGGAGACATAAGATTATTCTCAACAGGACATTCGAGCGGCTCATAATGTTCGGAAAATGGTCCATCGGCCAGACCGGGCCCGAAGATCGAACCGACACCATGAGACTTCATGATGAATGGCGGTCTTCCGGAGCCAGGCGCGGCAACACCATCGGGAACATCGCCGACCCACTTGGAACCGTTCCAGAAGATAACGGGATGTTTCTCGTCCCACGGCCTTCCCGTTTCAGGATCAACGGAAGCCCCGTTGTATATGATCCTGCGGTTCACGGGCCAGCACCACGCCCACTCGGAATACAGGCCGATGCCGGAAGAGTCTTTTCCTCCACGGCGCGCGGCCATATTGCCTTTTTCAGTATAGGAATTGCAATACAGCCAGTTTCCCGAAGAGGTAGAACCGTCATCCTGCAGATACGCGAAACTGGGGACAAGGGTGCCCTTCTTAAACAGCTTGCCCTTGACCGTGGTATCTTTCAGGAAATACCCGTTTATCTCTCTGGCGATATAATGGGCATCCAGATGCCGGACCTTGCCGTCGGGACCCTTCGGACCATAATCCCAGGTCATCTCTGTAATGGCTTCTTTCAGCGGACCGCCTTCCTTTTCATACAGTTCCTTGATCCTGTAGTAGAGCTCCGTGATGATCTCACCATCGGGCATTGCAGCACCGGGTGAATCAACTGCCTTGTATCTCCACTGCATCCAGCGCCCGCTGTTCGTGATACTTCCCTCCTTCTCAATCGAAGCGGAACAGGGAAGCATGAAGACCTCTGTCTTTATCTTCTTCGGGTCCATATCGGGTCCCTTCCAGAAAGATCCTGTCTCACTCTCGAAGATATTGACATTGACCATCCAGTCCAGTTTGGTCATAGCCTGCCGGGTCTTGTTGGAACTTGCGCCGCTGCACGCGGGATTCTGTCCCCACGCAAAGAATCCGGTGAACTTATCCTTGTACATCGCGTCAAAGATACTGAGCCAGGAGTAGTTCGCGCCATCATCCAGCTTGGGAAGATATGAGTAGGCATCTTCCAGGGAAACACCCGCCCCGTAGTGGGCCCGGAGGAGACTTGCCGAATACTTCGGGTAATTCTTCCACCAGTTGAGGCTGTTCGGTTCATCAGTTTTGGGTGTATATTTTGTGTCATACGCGGCCAGGGTAGGTTGAGACGCCTTCGGAGTCTTCAGATATCCCGGCAGGATATGGAAGAGGAGACAGTGATCGGTGGAGCCCTGCACGTTGGACTCGCCCCTGAGGGCATTAACGCCGCCGCCGGCCATGCCCATATTGCCCAGGAGAAGCTGGATAATAGACATGGTCCTGATGTTCTGGACGCCTACCGTATGCTGGGTCCATCCCATGGCGTACATGATCGTTCCGGCTTTTCCAACTTTGCCGGTATTCGAATATTCCTTATAGACCTCAAGGAGTTTCTCTTTCGGCGTACCGGTAATCCTGGACACGATATCCGGATTATACCGCGAGTAATGTTTCTTCAGGAGCTGGTAAACACAGTTGGGATCTTTGAAGCTCTTGTCCTTTTTGATGACGCCGCTCGCGTCCTTCTGGAAGGACCACGAGGATTTATCATACTTGGCGTCCACAAGGCCGGAAAAAACACCTTCGTTGTCTCCGGGAAGTTTGAATTTTGGATTTACCAGGAATGAAGCGTTGGTATAATACTTTACATATTTTTCCTGAATAAGATTGTTGTCCAGTATATATTTGATCATACCGCCCAGGAAGGCTATGTCGCTTCCCGATCTCAGGGAAGCATAGATGTCGGCCTTCGAGGAGGTCTGCGTAAATCTCGGGTCCACACTGATCAGCTTCGCGCCCCGCCCCATAGCTTCCGTGACATACTTGAATGAGATGGGGTGATTGGCCGCCGCATTACTTCCCATAATCAAAATACAATCACTGTTTCTGATATCTATCCAGTGATTGGTCATCGCACCGCGTCCGAACGACTCTGCCAGAGCCGCAACAGTAGCGGAGTGTCAGATACGGGCCTGGTGTTCAACATAGACCAGGCCTAACCCCCTCAGAAATTTTTGATAGATGAAGCACTCTTCATTATCCATGGCGGCGCTGCCGACGGATGCTATGCCGTCCGTGCGGTTGACTGTCTGCCCCTTGGAATTTTTTATTTTAAAACTCTTATCACGACTTTTCTTTACGTTTTTTGCAATTCTGTCGATCATCCATTCCCAGGATTTTTCTTCCCACTTGTCGGAATAAGGCGCCCTGTAGAGCGGCTTGTCAAGTCGATTCTTGTTCTGCGAAAGCTGATAGATGGAACCGCCCTTCGTACAGAGCGAACCTTTGTTTACAGGATGATCCGGGTCCCCCTCTGTGTTTATGACTTTTCCGCCCCTAGTGGATACAATGATTCCGCATCCAACTGCACAGTAAGGACAGATCGTTGTGGTCTCTTTGGCGTATTTGATCTTTAACGGCTGCGCGTGAGCTGCCACCGGCTTCAGATTGATGCCAATTCCACTCGCCATCAACGCGGTACCGGAGATCTTTAAGAAACCTCTTCTGCTAACATCCATAACAAGCACTCCTTCCTTAAAGTTTTGATAAGAACATGATTATTTGATTGTCCCCTTTCCAAACACGGGAGGCATGACCGTTTCCAGTCATACCCATTGTCCACCCTTCATGGAATATGTTCTTTAGAAGAAGCGGATCGGAGAGCTTGATATTAATCAATGACCAATATCAATATCATCGGCAGTTGGTAGCAACCCCGCAACGAAATGTCAAGATTATTTTATAAATATATTTTGTAAGAAGTAGATTGGATTTAATGTTCTTCTCTTTCGGCATATCCCGTAACCATAGAGATAAAGTCGGCAAAAACGGTATGGCCCGTAGTCGCAAGGTAGATATGAGCGATAAAAAAGGCTGTAAATATAATAGCCATAATGTAGTGAAAAATGGCCACAACTGCTAACCCGCCGATGAAGGAAATAAAGGACGAAAAATAAGATGGGTAAAGATACAGGATGCCGCTGATCAGCAGAAGGGGCATCATGAAAAACATAAAATTAAAATAGGCTGCTTTCTGCAATGGATTAAATTTGTTGTCCTCAGATGGAGAATAGGGGTGGGGCCTATTCTTGAAAATGTCATAAGCATAAAACTTTGCCTGCACAATCATGCCCGGATGTATATCCTCCTTTCTTAGAATATAGTGTGACACGCGTCTGGAGATCAGATTGTACAACAGCCACAGGAAAAAATCA
>JAUXBI010000006.1 GCA_030619435.1 Syntrophaceae bacterium | reverse complement strand
TACGACGTCTCTACACTCGGGTTCGAGCTGAAAGTCTTTGATAAAGAGCTCCACCCGCTGGACCGTTTCCCTGTCGGTGAGTCCCATCGCGTATTCACACCTGTATCTGAAGTAACGTCTGATTACCTCCTGCTTTGCAGCCTCCTGTGTGACTTCGTCATCTATTATCGCAAAACCGCAACGGTTCACCCCCATGTCAGTGGGCGATTTATAAAATGACTCTCCACCGGTGATTTTTTCGAGAATTCTTTTGAGAACCGGGAATGTTTCCACATCACGGTTATAGTTGATCGCTTTCCGGTCATAGGCTTCGAGGTGAAAGGGGTCGATGAGATTGAAGTCCCGGATATCCGCCGTCGCCGCCTCATATGCTATATTTAACGGGTGTTTCAGTGGTATGTTCCAGATCGGGAATGTCTCGAACTTTGCGTATCCCGATTTAACACCCCTCTTATAATCATGATAAAGCTGGGAAAGACATGTCGCGAGTTTGCCGCTTCCAGGACCCGGACCGGTAACAATAACAAGGGGCTTATCCGTTTCGATATATGAATTTGCGCCATAGCCCTCATCGCTTACGATAGTATCCACGTCCGTGGGGTATCCCTTTGTGTAGCTGTGCGTGTATACCTTTACACCCCTGCGTTCCAGTTTATTCTTGAACTGTATAGCTGACGGTTGATTTTCAAAACGGGTTATGATGATACCCAGGACGTCAAGTCCCCAGCTTCTCAGATCGTCTATCAGCCTCATCGCGTCCGAATCATAGGTAATTCCAAAATCGGCCCTTATTTTCTTTCTTTCAATATCGCCAGCATAAATGCAGAGGAGGATGCCGGCCTTGTCGCTGAGCTTTCGCAAAAGCCTCACTTTCACATTCGGATCGTAACCGGGCAACACCCTTGCAGCGTGGTAGTCGTAAAAGAGCTTGCCTCCAAATTCAAGGTACAGCTTGTCGCCAAATTTTTCGACCCTGTCCAGAATAGCGACGGTTTGTTCTTCAAGATACTTCTCGTTGTCAAAGGCAATTGTCCCTGTCATGTTTCTCCTCTTTTGTTGTTTTGTTCTTCGAAATCATTCGGATTCTCGACCATATCCATATTGCTTTCGAAATAGATCTCGATAAATGAGAAGATAGTAGATTGCCTTGCAGAAGTAAAGATTTTTTAGCGCTTTATCTTGCCTGGAAGGATATAAACGTAGGATTTTCTCAGGATTTTTGAATGGATCAAGCGGTCGAGTTTCCGTAAATTTAGATATAAACTCCAGATCAGGGCATCCTCTCTGTAATATGAAAGGACTTCCTTCTGAGTGATCGGAGCTATGTCAAGTTCCCGTGTCTCCTCTTCAAAGAAACGATTCGCTCTTTCGATTAGGGAGGGAATGAGGTCGGCCCGCTGTTCTTTGTAAAAGTTTGCGATCAGGTCAACCGCTACGAGGTGAAGATCGTAGTAGCGCGTCATAACGCCTTCGAGAAAAAACCACTTGATAAGCCATACCATAAAAGAGGGGGCGCTGCGCAGGAAGAGGTCGGGATTCAACTTCTCCACCCCCTTCTCACTCATCAGGGGAGTGCTTGTGTCTATATAGTAGAATTGCGTATCCTCGTCTATACGGGGCGGACCGGAGCCGTCGTAATCTTTTATCGCCCAGTTTGAAATCTGACCGTCGAAGCCTATGGTAATGTTCCCGCCTGACGCATTAAATTCAAAGACTTTTTTCATTTCCCTCAGGATAAGGACAACGAGTTCACCGATGGAATTATCATCAAGAACTTTTATGACGCGGTCGCAGATCGACTGCTCAGGGAGTTTTCGTTGAACTATATAGAGCACCATATTCCCCTCGTTCGGGATAATTCTTACAGATGTGCTCTCGGGGATACGGACGTCTATGTCGTCATTTATAAGACGGTTGTATTCCCTGTAGAGGATCTCGTAATGGTCTATCTCTTCCGTCGACCGGAATATGGGCATGCGTTTGAATGCGTAGTTGTCGAGGGAGGGAAGATTAATTTCAAAGATGGTGCTCATTTCCCCGTATCCTATGATTGTTGCCGGGATTTTGCTTCTTTCCGGATATCGAGGATCAAGTCCCTTTTCAAAATCGTTGAGTAGTTGTATGTTGATTGTTTTTTCTATCATGCAGATTTCCCGTTTTTACAGATTGAGGAATTTCTTTGCGTCATCGAGAGCCCTGTCGACCCGTTCCATGATTTCACGGGCGGTGTTTTCGTCGATGATGAGGGGCGGAAGGAGCTGGCTTACTTTTGTGTCATTGTTGGAATAGATGCTGAGAATGCCGTTGTCGTAGCATGTTTTTGACATTATGGGACCGCAGCTCTCGTTCACCATCTCTATCCCCATCATGAGACCGAGCTGACGCAGCCCGACAAGGATTTCGGGATGTTTTTTCTTCAGATTTTCAAAGCCGTCGGAAAAGATGCCTGCAAGCCTGTTCACGTTTTCGAGAAATTCCGGGCGCGAGGATTCTTCAAGGACGGCAAGCGCCGCCGGGCATCCGACCTCGGCGCCTCCGAATGTGGATATGTGGATAAAGGGGTGGTCATGAAAGAATGATTCGTATTCCGCCCTGAAACATGTCGCGCTCATGGGATAGATGCCGCCCGACAGGCCTTTCCCTGTCACAATGATATCAGGGGTCACATTGAAATGTTCTATGCCCCATAGTTTCCCCGTACGCCCGAGACCCGTCTGTACCTCGTCGATGATGAAAAGTACACCCTTTTTCCTGCAGATATCATGGGTGAAGGCAAAAAAATCCGCGTCCGGGATGGGTATCCCGAAGGTCGCCGGAACAGTCTCGAAAATTACCGCCGCCGTATTATCATCCACTGCCTCCTCCAGGGCCTTTTTGTCGTTAAAGGGTACCTGTATAAAACCTTCAGGTCTTGGCCCAAAAGGCGCCATGTACTGGTCATCACCTGCGGCGAGAGCCAGCCCCGTGTGACCGTGATAGCCTCCACCGGCAGAGATGATTTTCAGTTTCCCTGTGTAGCCTCTTGCCAGCTTTATGGCAAGGTCTATCGCCTCTCCTCCTCCGACGCCGAATACCGTGCAGGTTATATCTCCGGGCATTAATTCCGCGAGCCTCTCGGCGAGAATGGCACGCTGTTCACTGATAAGATGGTGATTTCCTATATCCAGTTCATCGAGACTCTTCTTAAGGACATCGATGATCTTCGGATTTCTGTGTCCCAGGTTAAAGACGCCACCGTTACAGTGACAGTTAATGAGGCGTTTCCCTGAGGTTGCATCCCATACATAAGGACCTTCTCTGCGACCGAAAACAAAATCGATGCCGACGCTCTTGAAAAACTCAGCTTTTCCGGAGGATACATATTTCCCGAAACGGGAGATAATGTCTTCTTTGCTGTCATTGCCGGGGTTTTTCATAAAATAGCATCTCCTGAATTTTTACAGACAGATTAACAGTGTAACAGACGATAGAGCCGGCTGTCAATATTGGAGACCTGTAAATTACCTGAAGAAACAAGGAAAATTATCCGGTTACGCTACCATTTAGTTTTTTTGCCATTTTTGCAAGAACTTTACAACTAAGAGATTAAGCCCCTTCCCGTACAGAAAACTTGCAAAATTTATATAAACAGAATACCTATCGCATGCATGAAAGCTTAATCGTAAATCAACAAACTCATTGCTGCAGGAAATTTATCCATGGTAAAAAATGAAACAACAGATCTAGCTCTCTTTGTCAGGACGTCAGGAGAAGATATAACCGGTTGGGACAGACGGAAGATTGTCGATGCCCTGATCCGTGAGGCTGGTGTCGATCTTGATACGGCGGAGGAGATAAGCAGGGAGGTAGAAACCCGGATAGCGGCGTCAGGAATCGATATTCTTACCGCCTCGCTGATAAGGGAACTGGTGGATGCGAGGCTTATCGAGAGGGGTATGAAAAATGCGACGAAGCTGCATGCCCGCCTGGGATTTCCTCTCTATGACGTGGGGCAGCTCATACTGTACCGCAATAAGGAAAACGCCAATATACCCCATAGTCCGGAGGGCACAAACCTTACCCTGGCTCAGGGTATCAAAAAAGAATTTGCAATCCTTAATGTCTTTTCAGAGGATGTTGGATATGCTCACATGACGGGGGATGTACATATACATAACCTTGGATATGTAGACAGACCCTACTGTTCCTGTCAATCTCTCGAATATATAAAGAAATTCGGCCTGAATCTTCCCAATTCACTCGCCGTCGCCCAACCGGCCAGACACGCGGATGTGCTGCTGTCACACATGGTGAGATTTGCCGCTGCTCTTCAGGGAAACTTTGCCGGGGCCATAGGATGGGATGCCGTTAATCTGTTCTTTGCTCCCTATCTGGAGGAATTGACCGACCGGGAGGTAATGCAGCTTGCGCAAAGGCTGATCTATGAATTTGCCCAGCAGGCTGTCGGCAGAGGGGGGCAGACGATATTTACCGATGTACACCTCTATTGGGAAGTTCCCCGGCACTTCGAAGATGTTCCCGCCATAGGGCCGGGTGGAAAATATACCGGTAAGACATACAAGGAGTATGAGGCGGACGCCCAGAGATTTATCCGGGCACTATTTGAGGCATTCAGGAAGGGAGACGCCGCAGGCCAACCCTTTGTTTTTCCCAGACCGTTTTTGCATATAACGGAGAAGTTCTTTCAGACATCCGGCCATGGGGAATTTCTTCGCTCTGCCTGTGATGTGGCGGCGGAGAAGGGGAATCCTCACTTTATCTTTGACCGGAATGACACCCTTAATCTGTCCGAATGTTGTAATCTGAATATGACAGGCAGAGAAGAGAAGGCGGATACCGGCGAGCCATGGAAGATGCGCTACTTTGCCATCCAGAATATATCAATAAATCTACCCAGGCTGGGATATAAGGCAGGAGGAGATGATAAGAAGCTCTTCTCCATGCTTTCAGATATTATGGAACTTGCCGCAAAAGCCCATCTGCAGAAAAGAGTTTTTATTGAGAAACTCCTGTCGCATGGCGAAGAGGGACCCTTATCGCTCCTTACAATGGATTATGATCATACGCCATACCTGAGGATGAGCCGGTGCACATATCTTATGGGAATGATTGGTCTCAATGAACTGGTCTGGGTGCATAAGGGCTGCCAGCTTCATGAATCAGAGGATGCACGCAAATTTGGCCGTGATATTGTCGCGTATATAAAAGATGTTGCGGACAGACTGACAGAGAAGCATGGAATAAAGTTTATCCTGGAGCAGTCCCCCGCGGAGAGCATGCCTTACAGGCTGGCCCGGCTGGATCTGAAACATTTTTCTCCGACGGCGGGACATTTTGTGAGAGGTGACATATCGAGGGGAGAGATATATTATACTAACTCAACGTTTCTTGCGGTATCCTCTCCCACGGATCCATTCGAAAGGGTGGCGCTTGAAGGTGATCTTCATCCTTTCATAGAGGGGAATGCCGCAACATGTATATGGTTGGGCAATACAAAACCGGATAAAGAAACCCTGGCCGGGTTTATTGCAAAGGTTTTCAGAAAGACCAAAAATCAGCATGTCGTGTTTTCACCTGAGTTTACCACCTGCCTGGATTGTAACAGGACATCCCGGGGCATCAAAAGCGCTTGTCCTCATTGCGGCTCGGAAAACGTAGAGGGAATTACCAGGGTCGCGGGATATTTTTCCAGGGTATCGAGTTGGAACAAGGGAAAACTGGCAGAACTGAGAGACAGGAAAAAACAGGGGCGTGCTTTTGGCAGTTTCTGAGAAATATGCAAAAAAGTGGACTCAACAATAACTTTCCTTGACAGTGCGATTCGCCTGTTATATAAGCTCGCCCAAGTGAGAGATATGGAAAAGATCAAAACGGCAAATATCCAGATAGCAATTATAATTATAGGGGTACTTATAATTACCTCCTTTGCATATGGGGGATGGGCAATGGTTTGATTTTTTTACATACGTTCAGCATCAAAACCGTTGCCGGTCCCGGCAGCGGTTTTTTTTTGGAGAATTAAAAAGGTACAGGAGGAACTAGAGTGAAACTTACAGGGTCGCGTATTCTTATGGAAACATTGCTAGAGGAAGGGGTGGATACCATCTTCGGCTATCCCGGTGGTGCAGTGCTCGATATATATGATGAGATATACAAGGTGAATATCAAGCATATCCTGGTTCGTCATGAACAGGGTGCGGCGCACGCTGCCGATGGATATGCGAGGGCATCGGGCAAAGTGGGGGTATGTCTTGTAACATCCGGGCCGGGGGCCACCAATACCGTTACCGGCATAGCAACGGCATACATGGATTCCGTTCCTATGGTGATATTTACCGGGCAGGTTCCCACATCACATATAGGCACCGACGCCTTTCAGGAAGCCGACATTACCGGTATAACGAGACCCTGCACCAAACATAATTTCCTGGTCAGGCGTGTTGAAGACCTCGCCGAAACGGTAAGAGACGCATTTCACATAGCACGGTCCGGACGTCCGGGACCGGTGCTGGTTGATTTGCCCAAGGATGTCATGCAGGCGAAAACAGAGTTTACAGCAACAATCGCTCCCAAACAGGATCTGCAGGATTCCGTCGTTCCGGATACTGATCAGTTACGCCAGGCTCTGGAGCTTATAAAGGAGGCGAAAAAACCCCTCGTGCTTACAGGCGGAGGCGTTATTCTGGGCGGTGCTTCTGAAGAGCTGAAAGAATTTGCCAGGATGCTGCGTATCCCTGTTGCCTCTACCCTTATGGGTATCGGCGGTTTTCCGGGAACTGATCCTCTGTGGCTCGGCATATTGGGAATGCATGGAACGTTCTACGCGAACATGGCAATCGGTAACTGTGATCTTCTGATTGCTTTGGGTGTACGCTTTTCAGATCGGATCACGGGAAAACTGTCGGAATTTGCCCCAAATGCAAAGATTGTCCAGGTTGACATTGACGCCGCATCAATCAACAAGGTTGTGCCCACGCATATGCCGATAGTCGGTGACTGCCGGCCCGCCATCCAATGGTTTAATAAACAGATGAAGGATGGCTACACCGTCTCAGACAAAGAGAGAAAAGAGTGGCTTGATCAAATAGACAAGTGGAAATCCGAAGCGCCTCTGCGCTATGGCAGGAGCGAGTTAATAAAGCCCCAGAGCGTAATAGAGAAATTGCATCAGCTTACCAATGGCAATGCTATCGTGGCCACGGAAGTTGGCCAGAATCAGATTTGGGCGGCCCATTATTATCATATTGATCGTCCGAATAATTTTCTTACATCGGGGGGACTGGGTACCATGGGTTATGGCTTTCCCGCTGCTATCGGTGCCCAGGTGGCATTTCCGGACAGGACGGTTGTTGATATTGCCGGGGACGGAAGTATACAGATGAATATACAGGAGCTGGCCACGGCCGTTAACTATAAGCTTCCTGTTAAGATCGTGATTCTTAATAACGGATATCTTGGGATGATACGTCAGTGGCAGGAACTTTTCTACGACAAGAGGTATTCCCACTCAAAACTCAGCCAGATACCCGATTTTGTGAAAGTGGCGGAGGCGTACGGTGCTGTAGGTCTGAGGACCGACAAGCCAGAGGAGGTGGAATCCATCCTCAGAAAAGGGCTGGAAACACCGGGTCCCGTAATAATGGATTTTGTGGTAGATCCGGAAGAGGGGGTTTTCCCCATGGTTACGCCGGGTTCTTCCCTGACGGATATAAGCCTTGGATAGTGAGTACAAAACCGAATAAGGAGAAAATATATGGATATAAGAAATCATACAATTTCAATTTTGGTGAACAACAGGCCTGATGTACTCGCCAGGATCGCGGGAATATTCAGCGGGCGTGGGTATAATATTGAAAATATCAGCGCTAATGTAACGATGGATCCCAGGATTACAAAGATAACCATCGTAACGATGGGGAATACGGCAACAGTTACCCAGATTCAGAAACAGCTCAAGAAACTGGTGGATGTGATCAAGGTTTCGCGTCCGAGAGAAAGCAGGTACGCGCAGAGGGAGATGGCGCTGGTTAGAATGAAACTTCGTGAGGGCGCCATGGCCGAAATCGCAAAGATTATTGAGGAGCTTAAATGCAGAGTAGTGGTAAAAAAGTCTGATTATTGTGTTGTTGAGATAACAGGTGATAGGGAAGAAATCGATCTGGCCTTGACCAGACTTGATGCTATTGGTATAGACGATGTAAGCAGATCGGGAATAGTAACTTTATAATAAAAAGGAGCATGAGAATGTCAAAACTGGAAATCGGAGGAGTCGTTGAAGAGGTTATTACAGTTGAGGAATTTACTCTGGAGAAGACCAGAGAGGTACTGAAAGATGAAACCATAGCCATTCTCGGTTATGGAGTGCAGGGACCGGGACAGGCCCTCAATATGCTTGACAATGGGTTCAAGGTTATCATCGGGCAGCGTGAAAGCGAGAGAGAATACTGGGATAAGGCCATTGCCGACGGCTTCGTGCCCGGTGAAACCCTTTTCCCGATTGAGGAAGCGGCTCAGCGAGGAACGATTGTTATGATGTTGCTTTCCGATGCCGGACAGGCAGTGGTGTGGCCTGCAATCAAGCCGTACCTGACCGAAGGGAAAGCTCTCTATTTCTCCCATGGTTTCTCCATTGTGTATAAAGAACAGACCGGCATCATACCACCCGACAACATCGATGTTATCCTGGTTGCACCCAAGGGGTCAGGCTTGACGGTTCGAAGAAACTTCCTTGACGGAAGCGGAATCAATTCCAGTATTGCCGTATTCCAGGATTACACAGGACGTGCTTACGACAGAACCTGCGCAATCGGAATTGCTGTCGGTTCGGGCTACCTTTTCCCCACCACTTTTGATGACGAGGTCTACAGTGATCTGACCG
Organism: Syntrophaceae bacterium; assembly: GCA_030619435.1. Taxonomy (GTDB): domain Bacteria; phylum Desulfobacterota; class Syntrophia; order Syntrophales; family UBA2210; genus UBA2210. The sequence continues at coordinate 6,963 of JAUXBI010000006.1, read as the reverse complement.
GTGAGCGCGGTGTCCTCATGGGATGTCTGGCAGGCGTCATGGAGGCTCAGTATAATTGCCTCAGGAAGAACGGCCACAGTCCCAGTGAGGCCTTTAACGAAACCGTTGAAGAACTTACACAGAGTCTTATCCGCCTGGTTGGAGAGAATGGCATGGATTGGATGTACGCAAACTGCAGTACGACAGCACAGAGGGGAGCTCTTGACTGGAAGGGTAGATTTCGTGAAGCCGTCGTTCCCGTTTTCGATGAGCTCTATGAAAGCGTAAAATCCGGAAAGGAAACGCAGATTGTACTTGATACAAACAGTGCCCCTGATTACCGCGAGCGTCTTCAGGAAGAGCTGGATACAATGAGGAATATGGAGATGTGGCAGGCCGGTAGAGTACTCCGCGAGCTCAGACCCGAGCGGCGGAAGAAGTAGTATCGAAAACAGCCAGTACCCATAGCACCATAATTGATCTTCCACAAAGAAAGGTGACCGCATGAGAAGTGATCTGATGAAAAAGGGGCTGGAGAGGGCTCCTCACCGCTCCCTGTACAAAGCCATGGGATATACCGATGAAGAACTTGCCAGACCCATGATAGGGGTTGTAAATTCCGCGAATGAAGTTATTCCCGGACATATCCACCTCAACACGATTGCGGAGGCTGTCAAGGCGGGCATAAGGATGGCCGGTGGCACACCGGTGACATTTCCTACTATCGGGGTGTGTGACGGCATCGCCATGGGACACATCGGGATGAAATACTCTCTTGCCAGCAGGGAACTGATAGCCGATTCCATTGAAATTATGGCTACGGCACATCCCTTTGACGGTCTCGTTATGGTAACCAACTGCGACAAGATTGTTCCCGGAATGCTCATGGCGGCTCTTCGCCTTAACATTCCGACCATTGTCGTGAGTGGAGGGCCGATGATGGCCGGAAAATTAAACGGAAAGCCCGTGGACCTGATAAGCGTTTTTGAAGGAGTAGGTGAGGTAAAATCCAACAAAATGAGTGAGGAATCTCTCAAATCATTAGAGGATTGCGCGTGTCCCGGAAGCGGTTCCTGCTCCGGCATGTTCACCGCAAATTCCATGAACTGTGTTACCGAGGCTCTGGGGTTAGGCCTGCCCGGAAACGGGACGATACCGTCCATCTCTGCCGCACGCGTGCGCCTTGCCAAACAGGCCGGAATGCAGGTGATGGATCTTGTAGAAAAGGATATCAAACCGAGAGATATAGCTACGTTTCAGGCCTTCAAGAATGCCATAGCCGTTGATATGGCGCTTGGCTGTTCTACCAATACCGTTCTCCATATTCCGGCGATCGCTCATGAGGCCGGGATTGATCTGGATCTCGACCTGTTTAATGATATCAGCAGCAGAACACCCAACCTGTGCCATTTAAGCCCTGCCGGGCATCATCACCTCGAAGACCTTGACGAGGCGGGTGGCATACAGGGTGTCATGAAGGAAATAAGTACATTGGGTGTTATCGATCTTGAATGTCCGACAGTGACCGGAAAGACCGTGGGGGACAATATTAAAACTGCCTCGGTCAAGAATCGGGATGTAATACGTTCCGTCAAAGATCCCTACAGCACGCAGGGAGGTATCGTGATACTCAGGGGAAATCTTGCCCCCGACGGTGCTGTGGTCAAACAGTCGGCCGTGTCTCCCGACATGATGACAAATGAGGGAACCGCCCGTGTGTTCGATTCCGAGGAAGAGGCGATGAGCGCGATCATGGGAGGCGAAATAAAACCCGGAGATGTTGTGATCATACGCTATGAGGGTCCCAAAGGGGGGCCAGGGATGCGTGAAATGCTTTCACCCACATCCGCCATCGCGGGGATGGGGCTTGATAAATCGGTGGCTCTTCTGACGGATGGAAGATTCAGCGGCGGCACAAGAGGGGCTGCCATAGGGCATATATCTCCTGAGGCCGCTGACGGAGGACCTATCGGCCTTGTCAGAGAGGGCGACAGAATAGCCATCGATATCCCGAACAAAACTATCGAGTTGAAGATAAGCGACAAGGAAATGGATGCAAGGAGAAAGACATATGTTCCCCGTCCACCCGCGATAAGGCATGGCTACCTTGGAAGGTACGCGAAGATGGTTACATCAGCCAGCACGGGAGCAATCTTCAAAGAATAGGTGCGTACGCAAGGAAGATCAATGTTGTCACGTACTGAAGCTAGCCAAATACTGGTAAAATATGGCGCAGAAGCGAGGTGGGTTGAGCACTGCATCGCTGTAGCTGCCATGGCGGACTACCTGGCTCCGTTGATAAGCAGAAGCTACCGTATTGACACAGATTTTCTGTGGTCAACCGCTCTCCTCCATGATATCGGACGGTGTGTGACGCATGGCCCGGTGGAGCACGGTGTAGCTGGATACAACTTGATGATGGAACTTGGTCACTCCGAAGAAGCGTATGTGTGTGCGAGTCATATCCTCTTTGGACTAAGAGCGGACGAGGCCGCAGACTTCGGTCTTCCCCGAGAGAGCTTCGTGCCGTGCAGGACGGAAGAAATCCTCGTTACATTGATCGACTATCTGATTGAACATGACAGGCCTGTCACATTGACGGCACGATTCTCGTCTTTGCGCAAGCGTAACGCTGACAACGAGTTTTTCTATTCCAGGCTGGATCGGGCTGAGAAAGCCGCGATCCATTTCATGGATCAAATCAGCGGCAGCATAGGACAATCACTCGAAGAAGTGGTCCTCAGCCATGCCATTATGCTCTGACAATGCGTCAATGCGAATTGGCAACTACGTTGTGCGTTGTTGCCAGCCGGTTACGCACTACATTTGGACATAATAAAAATGAAAGAAAAAATAATAAAATCATCAATTGGCATCACGGTAGCTATACTTTTACTTTTCTCCTCCGGGCTCAGGCTCCCATTTCTTGATAAAACAACTGACGTATACTTTCGGGAGGCAATAAGTAAAGCCGGAATTGCGTACGCGACATGCAGGGTTATTAACGCTTCAGTCTCTATCATAAAAGATTCACATCTCCAGTTGGAACCCGCAGGAGTTGGTATCTCACTGGCAGTTGGACAGGCTTTAGATCCAATTGACGATATGACGGAGCGCTTATCAGATGTTCTTGTAACTGCAATCGCGTCACTGGGTATTCAAAAACTGATATATGAAATGAGCGTGTCTCTTGTCCCTCCCATCCTCTCGATATTGTTGCTTATTCTCTCTGTTTTGGTGTGGTTCAAGAATCAAAGAATACGATATCTTCAGAAATTCATAATACGATTTTCAGTGATTATTATCATTGCCCGTTTTTGTCTCCCGGTATCATCTGTTGCAAATGAGTTTATCTATCAACATTTCTTCGCGGAACAGATATCAGAAGCAAGAGAAGAACTCGCGCTAAGCACTGCTGACCTTGACAGGCTCAAAGAATATTCTCTTCCTGAAGTTGACGGTGTTCTGGATACTATAAGCAAAAGCTCTTCGTTTCTTAAACGGAAATCCATGGAACTTAAAAATGCCCTCGTTACCACAGTGAGCAACATGGGAGGTATAGTAGAAAATCTGCTCACGCTCACATTTCTCTATGTTGGAATTTTTCTGATTCAGGTTATTATTTTGCCTTTGTTAGTATTCTGGATTTTTGTGAAAGTAGCAAACTCACTTTTTCTCACAAACATCCCAACAGTATTGCACCATTCACGATCATCGAAGAACGAAGATGTTCAACAACTCAATATGGCGGATGACTAATCGCCACCGATAAATTTTACTTAGGGAAGATAGACTGAATGGTGATTTGTTTATAAAAGAGGAAATGGCGGGATTCCAGGTATCTGAAATCCCGCCAAACTTTTACTGAAAAACAACTTGATCAGTGGTCGCAGATATTACTTCCCAGTTCAAGAGCGTTATCCATGTAAGATATAACCAGTTTTTCGGGATCATCAGCGGGGGCACCTACGGAAACGGTAATACCACTCTCAGCAAAAAGCTGTTGAGCACGTGTTCCCATTCCTCCCGCTATGATTACATTCACACCCTTTTCGCCAAGCCACCGGGGAAGAAGGCCTGGTTCATGCGGAGGAGAGGGAGCCTTTTCCTGTCCGACAATCTTTTTATTCTCAAGATCAACATCAAAGATGGCAAATTCGTCACAATGACCAAAGTGCGCGGAAAGATGTCCTTCTACGACCGGTATGGCTATCTTATGCATGCCTTTTTTCTCCTCTTCTTTGGATAAAACAATTTTGGTTTCAGGTTTGGTTTTGTCGCCCATCTGTAGAAGGGGCTGAACCACCCCGGCGAATGCTTTTGCGGCCTCTGTCTTGCCGTAATGATAGACAAAGGGTTTGCCGCTGTCGGAGGCCTCAACAATTTGCGGGTCTATGGGAATTGTACCCAGGAAGGGGACTCCCATCTCACCGGCCATCTTTTTTCCTCCCCCTGTCTTGAATACATTGATTATCGTTTTGCAGTTGGGACATACAAGGCCGCTCATGTTTTCCACAACTCCCAGTACAGGAACGCTGAGTTGCCTGCAGAAATTGATGCATTTTTTTACGTCATTGAGAGACAGGTTCTGCGGGGTGGTTATAATGACTGCTCCGTCCATGCCCGGAATAAGCTGGGCCACCGAAAGGGGCTCATCCCCCGTCCCGGGAGGAAAATCTATAATCAGGTAATCCAACTCTCCCCAGTTTACTTCAGTCAGGAGCTGCTTGATTACCTTCGTCTTCATCGGGCCTCTCCAGATAATCGCGTCGTCCTTGTTCGGAAGGAGAAAACCTATGGACATAACCTTGAGTCCTTCGCTAAACTCTATGGGCAGAATGGTCTTACCGTCACTTCCGGGTTGCCTGCCCTCAAGGTTGAGTAATGTTGGAATACTCGGGCCGTGGAAATCGGTGTCCAGGAGCCCAACCTTGTTCCCCTCCATCGCCAGTGATACTGCGATATTGGCGGCTACTGTGCTCTTTCCCACACCTCCTTTGCCCGAGAGTACCATGATCTTGTGCTTTATCTTACCCATACGATCAGAAAGCTCCTTGCTTTCTGTAAATGCCTTCAGACTTTCGGCAGCCTTATCTTTTTCTTCGCTCATTTTCTCTGTTCTCCCCTTCGATCATTGATTTTTTCTGGTTCAGTGTCCGGAGTAGAGCCTTTTCCCGTGGCGCCTCTCCATGCTTATCAGTTTTTTGTCCACAAGTTCCTGTACGTATTTGACTGTTTCATTCCGGTGGAGTCCCAGTCCCGCGGATATGTCATCTATGGAACAGGGACGCAGCTTCACCAATTCAAGGACATCTTCTCTGGTGGAAGAAAATTCGCCAAGGCTATGCACTTTGGTATAGTCCGCGATAACCTCACAATTCCGGCCGAAAAAGGCCGAAATTTCCTCCATTTTTTCCCTGTTCACCAGACCCGCAAATTCTTCAGCCGGTGTCCTTACTGTCGTATTAAGCTGGATACGCTCCGGCGCGATATAATCCACCAGATTCTTTATTTTCGAAATTTCGTCTTCCGTGTCGGTCACGCCACCCGTTATAAAAACCTCCAGCCATACAGGTCCCACAAATTCTTCCCGGAGCGAGCGTAACCCCTCTACCATCTCTTTAAAACGAATTCCACTGTGAGGACGGTTTACACGCAAAAAAGTTTCTTCACTGCCGGCGTCCAGTGACGGAATGATAAGGTCTGCTCCTGAAACGGCATCGCGCACCTCACCGATCCAGAGCAGAGATCCGTTCGTGAGAACCGCCACGGGGATATCCGAAAACTCCTTAATGCCTGAAATAATATCACTGATGCGGCTGTGAAGCGTAGGTTCTCCCGATCCCGACAGGGTGATATAATCCGGGCGCGAAACCCTTTTCAGCTTTTCCTCTATTTCTCTCAGCACGTCGCCGACCGGAAAGTATTCCTGTCTGTCCATTGTCTTTGTGGTTGTTCTCCCAAGTTGACAATAGATACAGTCATAAGTACAGGCCTTAAAGGGGACAAAGTCAATTCCCAGAGACCTCCCCAAGCGCCTCGATGGCACAGGACCAAACGTGTATATCTTTTTTTCCTTTGCCTTCATGGTTTTCAAGCCTGATTCCGACCTTCTATGAAGCCATCATCTGTGCGTACTGCGATTTCAGGACTATGTCTCCGACCCTGCATCCTATTTTCTCGGCTACTACGTGGCATTTTGTCTGGAGCAGGAAGAATATATTTTTGTTCTCTTCACTCAGCGACTCATAGTTCCCCTGACCCTTTGAAAGGATCATATCCGCCCCGTTATAATAATCGAGAAATTCTCCGGAGCATGCCTCCGGCACTACGCCTGGAAAATCAACTCCCGTATCGATTACCCTTACTATATCGGTCATGCCGACAAATCTTGCGTCTTCCATGGTGGCATCATTGATAACAGGGCCACCCCTTACAGCATAGGTTATATCAAGATTTGTCTCTCTCAGGAGAACCCCTGTAAGTATCTTGTCCAGCACGATTTCTCCGGCATTGTCACCCAGATAGAGAAGCGTGCCGGCTTTTTTGAGAGACTTTTCAAATGACGCGTAATCAAAGTGCGTCGGATCCTTCTCCGTGAAATCCCGGAATATATCCTGCATGCTGTTCCATTTCCGCTCAGGCCCCATGTCAATGAGATTTCCCACGGCAGCCAGCTTTAATGCGTCGGGCAGGGGCGAGGATGATCCGTCAATAATACCGGCAAGATTCTCTTCCATGTCAAGCACCTGCTCATTGTGGAGACGTTTTATATCTCTGTAGGGGTCACTTTTGCCGGTCGCTTCTCTGATAGTGTTGTGAATCATACTGCCGATCTGCGGGGGTGTCTCTTCCCTGTTAATCTCAAGCAGTTTTGCCATCACACAGTTCAAAACAGTTCTCTGAGTCTCTTCGTCGGCGCCTGAAATTCTGCTTGCCTCCAGCGCCTGCCTCAGAAAGCAGGGAAAACAGTCCAGAAATATC
>JAUXBI010000196.1 GCA_030619435.1 Syntrophaceae bacterium | reverse complement strand
TCAAGAAAGCTGCGCCATTTCCTCCTCTCCCTGAATGGCTGGATGAAAGATACATTGATCTGGGAATAAGATTCCACTCATCTGAACTATAGGAATCAGATAATCCACCCCGCAACTCCAGAGGAGTTTCGGGAACCAACAACTATTTTGGATTGTAAGGGGGATAATGCGCAGGATAATAAGTTTTCTCGTTTTTTTACTGGTTTTCTGGTGCAGTTCCGCGGCCTGCGGAAAGGTGTATATAGATATAAACTCTCCCGCATTCCAGAAGTTCCCCGTAGCGATACCTGAATTCAAGAACCTGGGAAAGACAGGGGCTGAGGAGAAGCTGTCCGTGTGGTTTGCGGATCAATTGTCCCGTACCCTGAAGATCACAGGTTTCTTCAAGATAATCAGCAAAGACGCTTTCCTCGAAGATCAGAACAGCTCCGGGATAACCACCGGGGAAATCGACTTCTCCGACTGGTCAAGTATCGGTTCCGACTTCCTGATAAAGGGGGGGTTCAGTTACAGTGGCAAAAAACTCGCAGTAGAATTCCGTCTCTTCGACACTATTGAAGGAAAACTTATTACAGGCAAAAAATACTGGGGGAAACCGGAAGAAAAAAAGACCATGGTTCTCAAATTTGCAGACGAGATACTCATGGCACTCACCGGCAGAGGGGGCGTTTTTGATACAAAGTTGGCCTTTGTCGGGAGAAAGGGCAACCGTTCTGAAATATATACAATAAACTTCGACGGTTCTGATCCTCTCAAGATAACCACCTATAATTCTCTTACACTTCTGCCCCGCTGGTCACCGAACGGATCGGAGATATCCTTCACATCGTACAAAACCGGAAATCCTGATTGCTATATCAAAAACCTGACAAGAAAAAAGACAAGAAAGATATCCCGTTTCAGGGGGTTGAATCTACTCACATCCTGGTCCTCTGACGGCAAAAAAGTTCTTCTTGTTCTCAGCAAGGATGGAAATGAAGATATCTATATCAAGCATCTCCGCAGCGGCAGGCTCCAGCGTCTGACAAGGAATCGTTCCATAGATGTATCTCCGATGTGGTCACCGGACGGACGTAAAATAGCCTTCGTATCGAACCGTTCCGGATCTCCACAGATATTTGTTATGGATTCGGAAGGGAAAAATGTAAGAAGACTGACATTTGAGGGTTCCTATAACTCATCACCCTGCTGGTCCCCTGATGGGACCAGAATAGCTTATGAGGGATCGTCAAATGGCCGTTTCCAGATATTCTCCATTGGAGAAAATGGAGACAACCCCGTGCAGCTCACCTTCGAAGCGGGAGGAGGAGAATCGCCTTCCTGGTCGCCGGATGGAAGATACCTGGCTTTTTCTTCGAAAAGAGGCGGCCGGAGAAGGGTGTGTGTAATAAACTCCAATGGATTGAATCTGAGGATAATGCCCGGCATAAAGGGAATAGAGCTGTTTAAGAGCCCTTCGTGGTCCGGTCACCTAAATTTATATTGAGTTTACAATTATTTTATGCTTTAAGAGAGCAACGTCATCTAAACTTTTTGAAGGAGGAGTATCTAATGAGAAGAAATTTGATCACAGGAGTGCTGGTGCTTGTATGCAGTTTCTCGCTGATTTTCGTCGCAGGATGTGCCAAGGAGCAAACGGTCAAGAGCGATGCCGAATTAACCCAGGCACAGCAGTCGGCAGAAGAAGCGGCTGCCTTAAAGGAACAGGCCTTAAAGGAACAGGCCTTAAAGGAACAGCTGCTGGCGGAAGCCGCCGCATTCCAGGACATACCATTTGACTTCGATAATTATGATCTCAAACCTGAATCCAGGGAACTGTTGGAAAAACTCGCGGACTGGTTGTTGGAACACGGAGATTTCGAAGCGACTATCGAGGGCCACTGCGACAATCGTGGAACGGCAGTATACAACTTGGCCTTGGGAGAAAGACGTGCAGGGGCAGCTAAAGCCTATCTCGTAAATCTGGGTGTCACGGGGGCAAAAATAACCACAATAAGCTACGGTGAAGAACTGCCTGAAGATCCCAGGGATTGTGAAGAGGCTTGGGCGAAAAACAGGAGAGATCATTTCATCGTATTCCCCAAAAAACAGTAATAATTTTGTAGAGGGGTGTTCTCTTGAAAAACCTTGTAATTCTTTCCCTGATCTTGATATTCGCATGCACCGGGTGTGCGACACAAGAAGATCTTCTCCGGGTTGAGGGACATCTCGGAGCAAAAATAGCCGCTCTTCAAAAAGATACCTCAGACCTCAGGGCGTCTATAAAATCGACAAGAAAAAGCCAGGCAAATGTCGACGCAGATACAATAGATTTAAGGGACAGCGTGCAGAAACTGCGGGGAAGCACGGAAAGATTGAAGGTAAAGGTAGCACCACTTGAATCAAAAAAGAAGTTGGAAAATCTAAGCGATAACCTAGTCGATATCTCCAACAGATTGACATACCTTGAAAGTTATTTGGGCATGGACAAGGGGGAGCCCCAAAAAGGAAAGGTCGAAAAAGAGGAGCTCCTCCCTATCAAAAAGGGGGAAGCAACTGGCAGAGAAGAAGCTTATTCCAACGCCTATCGTATATTCAAGAATGGAAAATATGGCTTGGCGAAAGAAGAATTTAGGAAGTTTCTGAAGTCCTTCCCTAATACAGAGTATTCAGATAATGCGCAATTCTGGATCGGGGAATGTGACTATTTCGAGGGGAGATACGAAGAAGCAATCGTGGAATACGAAGGGGTAATCCAGAATTACCCCAAGGGGAACAAGGTCCCCAATGCCTTTTTGAAACAGGCTCTTTCTTTTCTGAAACTTGGCGATAAATCCAGTGCCAAGCTCTTGTTGCAGAGAGTTATCAAAGATTATCCCAACACAACACCCGCAAGGGTAGCCAGGAAAAAATTGGTCGATATTAAATAGATTGCCTGCCGGTTGGTGTGGGGTTATACAACTGTGCCAACTGGTGTCAGTCTATGAATACAGTGGTAATACCGTAAGGCGTCCGGAGATCGAAAGCTGCGGTATTTTCATCGTGTGAGATTTCAAAATCTAGATAGCGTATATTTATACTCACTCTTTCAGGTTCTTCCACTTCTATATCTATCCTCTCCGGATATGGTGTCCCGTCAATAATAACAGGGTCCCTGAATGTTGCCCTATAGATAACCTCGTTATCATCAATCTCTTCAATCTTCGTCAATGTATAGTCATCGGGATTTACCCAAAGTGATCGCTTCCTCTTCCCGAACTTGATATCCACACGGTACAATCTCCCTTCCACATATTCCGAAAGGGTCCCCTCCATTATTTGCGGAGGCAATCCGGCAAGCATGGAAACCATGTCACCAGGGGAGAGAAATATCTTGAAAAACAAAAAAATATTTTCCTTTGTCGCTTTGCCCACATAGAACTTCCCCTCCCCAGGGAGAAATACCTTGAGAGATTTTTCGTTCGTAGAAAGGAAGAAGTCCGTCGGACCAAAGACTGGTATCGTCTCTACGCGAAGACAAGAAGGCATCTTCAGCAAGAGCGCCATCTTCTTTGAATATCTCCCCTCAGAAGAATTCAGAGTGATGTTAGCCGTGGCCTTTATTATATCACCACTGGCCGGTATGGCGATTTTCCCGAGAACATCTTCAGGGGACACCATCGGACCTTTTGTGAATTCTGGAATATTTCCGGAAATACACCCTGAAAACGTAAGGAGAACGAGACAAAT
>JAUXBI010000163.1 GCA_030619435.1 Syntrophaceae bacterium | reverse complement strand
TCATTGTTTTTCACCCAATCGCTAAGGGCACCAAATCCATCCCCTATGGAATCGGAAATAAATATGCCTTTACCCTGTTTTACAGAAACGAAGCCTGTGACTTCCAGGATGCGAACCGCCTCTCGAATTGAAGAGCGACTTACATCAAGTTTTCTGGTGAGTTTATTCTCGGAGTAAAACTTATCACCCGGGCCAAAGCCTTCCTTTAAAATCATTTGTTTAATCGCGTCGATTACCTGCTCAGAAAGTCTGACCTTCTTCATTGGTTCCATAAACCTCACTAGACTTGTCTGTTGTCTGCTTATCAGACAAGTGTAATTATAAATCAGCTTCCCTGAGATATCAACTTTTTTCTGCAAAAATATTGATTTCTGCCAAACCAATAAATATGGTTGAAATATCCTGATTGTATAGTATGCAGGGTTGCTGACAAATGTTGTGTATGAGAAAACCAGACAGAGATCCGGTTTTCTTCAATACCTCTTCGATACCATTGACAAATAAAACAGCTTGAGCCTAAGCCTTAAAGAGGAACTGACTGCTCGAGGAGGAGGGGTTGATTTTTACAAATTATGTCTCATCAACCAAGGCGCTGTGAAGATACCGGCTCTTTGCTATGAGAAGGAGTCAGTTATATGGCTCAGCAGATCAGCCTCTGGTTACTCTGAATATTTCTTCGATGGTTGTGGTTCCTTCCAGGACTTTGCGAGTACCATCCTGTAGCAGGGTAGTCATTCCGAACTTGACCGCGTCTTTGAGTATCTGATTTGCGTCCGATGTTTTCAGGATAAGTTTTTTCAGATGATCGTCAAGCAACATCATTTCAAAAATGGCTGTTCTTCCCCTGTAGCCGGTATTCATGCAGGCGGGGCATCCTTTTTTTCGGTAAATTTTCCGGTCTTTCAGCAGGTCTCTGTTAATACCGATTTTTGCCAGCGATTTGTCGTCTGGTTCATAGGCCTCCCTGCATTCAGGACAGAGTGTTCTTACCAGTCTTTGGGCTATGATGGCTATGACTGAAGATGTTACCAGAAAAGATTCTATTCCCATATCTATAAGACGGGTAACGGCACTGGCCGCGTTATTGGTGTGGAGAGTGGAAAATACAAGATGTCCTGTAAGCGAGGATTGGATGGCAATCTCGGCGGTCTCCAGATCCCGGATTTCTCCCACCAGGATCACATCGGGATCCTGTCGCACTATCGATCTCAGCCCACTTGCGAATGTAAGACCGATTTTAGGGTTTACCTGAATCTGCCCTATGCCTTCAATCTGGTATTCTATCGGGTCTTCTATTGTGATTATATTGATTTCCGGATGGTTTATGGTGGAAAGGGCCGCATAGAGTGTTGTTGTTTTACCGCTTCCCGTAGGCCCTGTTACCAGGACGATTCCATATGGTGATCTGATGATGTCGTCAAAAGATTTGGAACGTTCCCCGTCAATTCCCAGATCAATCAGCTTGAAGGTCGTATCGGTTTTATCAAGGAGTCTCATGACAACCCGTTCACCAAAAGCAATGGGAATTACCGATACACGAATATCAACACTTCTGTCCCCGATTTTGATGTTGATTCTTCCGTCCTGCGGGAGTCTCTTTTCGGCAATGTTGAGCTTTGCCATGACCTTTATACGCGAAGTGAGAGAGGACTGAATCCTTTTCGGCAGGTTCAGGGCATTGTACAATACTCCGTCAATCCGGTATCGGACGGAGAGAGAGCTTTGATAGGGTTCTATATGAATGTCACTGGCACGGTCTTTCACAGCACGCGACAACATGAGGTTAACCAGTTTTATTACTGGTGCGTCGCTGGTATCATCCAGCAGATCGGCCGTTTCTTCAATTTCGGAAATAATGCTGTCCGGGGATTCTTCGGCCATATCCTGAATAAACTCTTCGGCGGAGCCGCTACCCTGGTCATATGCGAGGTTTATGGCGGAAAGAATGGCTGAATACGTGGAAAGGACAATTTCGGCATTTTTCCACCCGAGGATATGCTGGAGATCATCGAGAGCCTGAAAATTGGATGGGTCATTTACTGCTATGAACACGCCATCCGGGGTTTCCAGGGGTATTATTATTTGTTTCTTCAGGTATTGAATGGGGATTTTCTTTGTAAAATCAAACCGGAGATTTCCCGCAGGAAGCTCAGATTGAAAGGGAATGCCGAATTGAACACTTAATCCCTGGAGGAGATCTGTTTCGGCAGCTCCGGTCAATGAGGCCGGGGCCTGCTCTTTATGGTCAGTTTGAGAATTTTGCACTCCTCACTCCTTACGCTTTCTCTCGTAAGTTTTGATCACGCCCTCTTCGACCTTTTTGATGTGTTCCTGCTTCGCCTCGTAGATCTCTCTAGCTTCTCCGGGATTTTCTACGATGTGGGGAGTGATAAATATGAAGAGGTTTCGTTTGTCACGTGACTCACTGTTGTATTTAAACAACCAGCCGAGGATCGGAATATCTCCAAGACAGGGGGTCTTGTATACGGTATTGGTGATGTCCTCTCCTATCAGACCTCCTATCACTATGGTGTTTTTATCCTGTATCGTTACCGTTGTTTTAGCCGTGCGTTTCAGCGTGGTGGGCTGTACAGTCTGTGTGCCGGCCTCCCTGACGAGCTTGGTGACTTCCTGGAAGATATTGAGCCGGACAAAACGTTCCCGGTTAATCTGCGGGGTGATTCTCAGGGTCACTCCCACATCCTTATATTCGTAAGAACTGTAGTCTATCCCACTGGTTGATGTTTCCGCCCTGGTCTGATAGGGAACGTTTTCCCCGACATATATCTCCGCCTCTTCGTTGTCGAGTGTGAGTATCTGGGGTGTTGAAAGGATATGAACATCTGCATCTTTCTGATAAGCTTGAAGGATTGCGCCAATATTGGGGAATTTCACGCCGCCTATATTAATTGCCTCGCTGAATACGCCAAGGGACAGTCCTTCCGGGAAAGTGGCCGAACCAGTGGCACTCACCGTAGGCATTATGTTTTTACCGGTAAATCCGCCTCCATAATACTTGTTACCGTCGAACTTTTCGCCGGCCATCCATTGCACACCGAGATTAAAGTCCTTGTCCACGTTAACTTCCATAATAAGGGCTTCAATGTAGACCATGGGACGGGGTATGTCGAGTTGTTTGATCACACCCTCAAGGACATTATAGTCATCTCTCTCCGCCGTGATAATAAGGGTATTAGTGGCTTTGTCAGGTACGATACTTATGCCTTTTGAGAGGAGGGGAGTTTTCCCTTTCTGGGTATTTTTAGCGTCCTTTGACGGAAGATTCATCAGGACCTTGGACAGTGCTTCGGCGTCGGCGTTCTCAAGGCGGTAGACCCGCAACCTTTCCTCTCCCCTGGGGATATCCTTGTCCAGAAGGTTTATCAGTTGTTTGATGCGTGAGGAGTCATTCTCGCTGGCCAGGATTATTATGGTGTTTGTGCGTTCATCAGCAACAATCTTTATGGCGGATGTAATCACACCTTTCTTTTGCCGGGACGTTTTCTGGAATATCTGGTTCAGTGATTTGGCAATATCCGAGGAAGACGCGCGCTCCAACGGAATGACGGAGATCTGTTCCTCTATTCCCTCGATGTCCAGGGCGCTGACGATTTTGAGGAGCCTTTTTATGTTGGAGAGCAGATCCGTTACAATTAGCATGCCTGTTGGAGAATAAGATAGGATAACGCTTGATTTTGATATCAGGGGCGCGAGAACCTTCTTCAATTCGTCAGGACTTGCGTAGCTCAGAGAAATGATCTGTGTTATAATCTTATCTTCAGGAATTATTGCCTCTCTTTTCAGGCGCGTTTCAATATTTCTGGTTCTTGCGTCCCTGGAAGGGACTATCTTGGTGATATCTCCTGATGGGACCGTGCTGTATCCATGCACTTCCATGACCGATTCAAATACCTTGTAGGCCTCCCGGATCGAGATTTTCTTCGGGGAGATTATAGTTACCTTTCCCCTGACTCCCTTCTCGATCACGAAGTTTTTGCCCGTCAATTCACTGATAAATTTGATGAATACCCTTATATCAACATCATTGAAATCTATGGCGACGTATTTGGACGCGGCCACCTGCTTTTTTGATTCCGGAAGGGCTGCTTTTTTCATGATCTTCCCGTCAGACGGAGTTTTGGAGGCAGAGCTTTCTGCCGGGGTTGTTTTGATGCCGGATGTGGTAACGAGTTTTTCCTCGCCTGTCACCTTTGCCCCCATTATGCTTCCGGGTGTCGCGAATGACGCGATGCACAG
>JAUXBI010000056.1 GCA_030619435.1 Syntrophaceae bacterium | reverse complement strand
TGCTTATATATTTGCAAAGGAGCGTTATTACTGATCATGTTCAATGAAATTTTCGAAAGTCAAGTTCTTATTAATTATCTGATCATTCCTGCCCTTATTTGTCTGGCTCGTATTTGCGATGTCTCCCTGGGAACGATCCGGATAATAACCATTTCAAAAGGAATGAAGTCCCTGGCAGCAGGACTCGCTTTCTTTGAAATCATTATCTGGCTCTTTGCGATTGGACAAATTATGCAGAACCTGACGAACATTGCCAATTACATCGCATATGCCACAGGTTATGCCGTCGGCAATTATGTTGGGATCTATATCGAAGAAAAATTATCATTAGGAACTATAATGCTACGAATAATTACGAAAAAGAAGGCTGACGATTTGATAACATTTTTAAGATCTGCAGGTTATGGAGTTACCATAATAAAGGCAGCGGGAGGTTATGGTCCTGTGGATGTTATCTTCACGATTATCAAGCGGAAAGAATATAAAACCGTTATTGAAATCATAAAAAAGTTTAATCCCAAAGCTGTTTATACCGTTGAGGAAATTAGATCTTCGAACACTTCACCTTACCCCTTAGTGCATAAGGATAAAAAATGTTATTTGGATTCTTTGCTGCATCCACTCGTTCAGACCATAGGATTCAGTCGCATGGCTTTTGATAAACTGAGCAAATTTCAGCACAGTAGTCATTTAATTCCAGTGGGAAATCCCCGTCCGTAAGGGCGGGGATGAGAGCAATATCCAGTAGTCTTTCGTATATATGAAAGACAGGCTGGACAAGTAAAACTTGAATCAGAAGATACCACGTCCGTAAGGGTGTGGAGATTCATAGGTAAAGGGTGCAGCATCTTGATAAATTCTACTTCAGTTTAATTCATATTAGAATGCAAATGGAGCATCTAAAACTCCCGAGATCGATGTTCCTGATCTTGGTCTTTCGCAATCAGATGTAACCGAACCAAGGTATTCATAATTAATGATAATTGAAGTCACTAACTGTTTGAATCGTTCATAATTCAGGCCAACAGATAGCGCCCGTCCTCTTTGATGCTCACGACCCCCTTTTTTGTCAGGCGCTCCAAGTGTTTCTTAATCATTCCCCGTTCGCCGGATTCAAAGAATTCCCTTGGTTCCCTGGGTTTCTTATAGATAATCCATTGATTGACGATTTCATCCAGTGCCTTTGGTTTTTCGAGAAAATCCAGCAAGGTATTTTCCCTCTGATTGATTATTCCAAGATAGTCTGCCGCCTGTTTTGTGATATCCCCTTCTATTATGCCGGCCTCGTGGGAAGTGATGAATGTCCTCGCGGGAATTGTTAATAATTTGTGGAGAGAGGCTATGGTCTGATCTATATCGGACACCCTGTCGCCATACCAGGGTCCGAAAGCTGTCAGGTCCAGGTCTCCCATAAAGAGCACCTTCTCCTCCGGGAAGAAAAAGCTTGAGTGTCCTATGGTATGACCGGGTGTATGAATTATCTGAAGAGTTGTATCGCCGAAATTCAGCAGATCTCCATCTCTGAATTCAAGGTCGGGGATACGTTCCCTGTAGTGAAAATAATTCACGAAAATATCGCGCCACGTGTGCTCCAGATTTGTTCCCAGGAGCCCATAGAAATCGAGAAGTTTCTCCAGTGATCTAAAACAGGGCGCCTCCTCTTTGGGTACATAAAGTTTCGCTTCAGGAAAGAGGTAATTGAAAGAGGTGTGATCTTCATGATAATGCGAATTTACAATGATGTTGATTCCCTTTTCCATATCAAGTTTCTTTAACAGTTTCTCGCCGGAGCCGGGGTCTATAATTACTTTTTCTCTGTCATCAATAAATAGAGAGTTACAAAAAGGGTATTTCCCTCCTTTCTGTCCCTGTATGAAGGTAAGGCGACCGAATTTTATTCCATCCATTGTCATCTCCGTATTTTTGAGTTCGGATAGATCTATTATGGCAGGTGCAACAGGATACCTGTTTATATGAAGTTGTGGAGAGTGTCAAATTAAGACCCCGGGCTTGAAGGCTCTCTCGTGCATTTCCCGATTTGACTTTTGGGTGTTATGCATATATAAAAACTGCCATATCTGAAGGAGAATTCCAATGAACAGACGGAATCTACAGGGCTGTTTCCTCGTCGTCATATTTTTTCTTATTTTGACTTATCCACCCGCTGTATTTTCCAGAGAAGATACTGCCTATATTTCATTCAAGAGGGTGGGTGTCTCCAGGCACCAGACCGATACCTACGTTGTGAAAAAGGATGAATGGCTGCTTGACATAATCCGGAAGAAATATGATGTTTCAGAGAAAGAGGCTTACAGGATACTGAAACTCGTAAAGCGCGTTAACCCTGAACTGAAGGATATGAATGCTATATATCCCGGGCAGAAGTTACTCTTTCCCAGAAAAAGATCTTCAGAAGCAGTTGGTGTAGCGCATCCATCTCCCGATATGCTTTCCGATGAAAAAAAGGAAAAAGTTATCCTGAAATATGTTGTAAAAAGGGGAGACAGTGTCTCGGATATTGTATACAGAAAATTCGGAGGTTCTCGCGGGGAAATCTATAGAATATTAGGGCTCGTAAAGCGCCTTAACCCGAGGGTTAGAAATTTAGACAGGATATATCCCGGGCAGACCCTGTTCCTTCCTCGTACAATTCGCGAGATGGTCCGGTCATCTTTTCAAAGCAAGGATGTTACTATACCCGAATATAAGATACTGTCTGTTGTAAGTCATATCATAAACAGGATGTATGGCGTGGTAATAACAGAAGGGAGTTACTGTATTCCGGTGCCTCCTTCCGGTGAAGTGAAGATCGATTGCTCCAGAGTTCCTGTTGTAGAGATAAATGATGGCAATATAATCCTGCTGGATCTGTCGAACCGGATACCTGGGGACTTGAGAAGCATTATAGAATCAACGTGGGAAAATTACCGCGTAATCAGTGTGCAAAAAGGTGAAGGGATATCCTCTATACTGGAGAGGGTAATAGATGCTACCGGAGTATATGAGATCAAAAAGATCAACCGGTACGAAGAGGTTGGCAATACTCCCGTAGTAAAGGTTTTTGCCGAATGGATTGTGTCGAAGAAACTGCGGTTCAGGGGGACAGGCGATTATGCATTTAATTTTGTAAGTAAATCTTCTCAGTTAGTGCCGCTTCCTGTAAAGGATTATACCCAGAGAAATGGTCTTGAGATCATTGAAATAATGGATGGTCTTGGCATAGCGGCCGATGAGAAGATATATCAGTCTTCTCCTATGCAGGTTCTGGATTCTGGCAGCGGTATGGAACTGGTTAATTCGTTGCTTGAGATGTTGGGATATTCTCCGGTGAAAGATTCCGGGATTAATATATTAATCGGAAACGGACTCACTCTGTCTATAAAAGCAGACCTGTTGCTGAATATTAAAAGTGGGCGCATAATTATTACCTCAAGCAGTGTTCCGGATCATGTCATGAATATTCTGCAAAAGAGAGGTGACAGGGTTAT
This sequence comes from Syntrophaceae bacterium, assembly GCA_030619435.1. GTDB lineage: Bacteria > Desulfobacterota > Syntrophia > Syntrophales > UBA2210 > UBA2210. The sequence continues at coordinate 5,443 of JAUXBI010000056.1, read as the reverse complement.
CTTCATACCGGAGGGGGAGAGCCGAAAAGAGGTCATTGAGAATATTATGCGTGTCATGAAAATCCCCTGTTTGAGCAACGACTTTAAGTTCCCACTTTCAGGACGTAACGGAAAAGAAAGCGGCAATATATCCCTTCCCGCCTTGCGGCTGGGAGGTGACGAGATATTGTATCTGGTAGATTATGATGTCGACAAAGAGATCTGTGGACTACTTAATAAAGAATATAAAGTGACGCTGGTAAGGTATTGAAGGTAAAGGGGATTGCTCTAATATCAGGCGGTCTTGACAGCATGCTTGCTGTAAAGATTGTGCAGGAACAGGGGATTGAAGTTCAAGGTGTTGCTTTTGAAACACCTTTTTTTAGTGCCGACAGGGCATTGGAAGCATGTAAAGAAATGGGCATTCCCCTGGTCGTAGTGGACATTACGAGGGAGCACCTCGTTATGCTCAGGGCGCCGAGGTATGGGTATGGCAGAAATATGAACCCTTGCATAGACTGTCACATACTGATGCTCAAGAAAGCCGGGGAGAAAATGGAATCGGAAAACGCCGATTTTATCTTTACCGGTGAGGTACTGGGGCAGCGCCCAATGTCTCAGGGAAAACAATCTCTCCATATTGTGGCAAAGAGGTCGGATTATCAGGAATACATTGTTCGGCCACTGAGCGCCGGACTTTTGCCGGAGACGAGACCTGAAATGGAAGGTAAGATCGACAGGCGGAAACTGCTGGACATCCAGGGAAGGAGTAGGAAACGTCAGATTGAGCTGGCTGATAGATACCAGCTGACAGGTTACGCGAAACCGGCCGGAGGATGTCTTCTTACAGATCCTGGATTTGCAAAGAGACTGAGAGACCTCTTCGCGCACGATAGCTGCCTGGAGATCAGAGACATAGAACTCCTCAAGGTTGGAAGGCACTTGCGTTTGAATGATAAAACAAAGATAATCATAGGTCGGAAAGAGATGGAGAATGCGGTTATCGAGAAACTGTCACAAGATCGGGACATTGTAATCAGGGTCAGGAATTTCCCCGGTCCCACTGTTCTGGTGCCTTATGGATGTGAAAAAAAAGATCTGCAATTAGCGGCCGGTATATGTGTTTTCTACAGTGATGCGCCCGGTGATATGAAAACCCTTGCGGAATGCTGCAAGGGAAGTGTTGTCAGTCATGTTGATATATTACCCGCAGAAAAAGAAGTGGTGCGAAGGTTGATAATCTAAGGTTACTGATTACGCGTATAATACATTGGAGGTTTATATAAAGATGAATTTCAATAAAAAATGGAATATTTCTCTCTTGTTACTCCCGGTTCTTATCATATTAACCTTATTAATGGGACACAGTGCCGCCTTTGCGACAGATAATGAAACTTACAAGAATCTGAAGCTGTTCAACGAAGTGCTTAATATGGTGGAAAAGAACTATGTGGAGGAGATTGATCCAAAGGTTGTTATTCATGGGGCCATAAATGGAATGATAAAATCACTGGATCCTCACAGTGTTTTTATGACCGCTGAACAGTACAATGATCTTAAGATTGATACAAAAGGGACCTTCAGTGGCTTGGGTATTGTCATAACTATGCAGGATGATATGATAATAGTGGTTGCTCCCATAGAGGACAAGCCGGCATTTATAGCCGGTGTCAAGGCGGGTGACAAGATAATCAAAATAGACGGCGAGACAGTAAAGGATTTCACGATAATGGACGCGGTGCACAAACTCCGTGGTAAGAAGGGAACGAAAGTAACTATAACAATCGTTCGTGAGGATGAAGATGATCCAATAGATTTTGACATAGTAAGAGACATTATAGAAATAAAGAGTGTAAAGCACAGGACATATTATGAAGATATAGGTTACATCAGGATTTCAAATTTCCAGGAAACAACTGCGGATGAACTTGATAAAGCTCTTAAAGAGATAAATGCCGGGGATGTACATTTAAAGGGACTTGTCCTGGACTTGAGGAATAATCCAGGTGGACTTTTGGGCCAGTCGGTAAAAGTATCGGATATGTTTCTCAAATCCGGAGTGATCGTGTCTTCAAAGGGAAGAACAAAAGACAGCGAGCATATATACACAGCCAGAGATGATGGATGTGAACCCAAATGTCCTGTAATTATCCTGATCAACGGCGGAACCGCCAGCGCGGCGGAGATTGTATCAGGAGCGCTTCACGACAACAAAAGGGCTATACTGTTGGGCAGTCAGACCTTTGGAAAGGGATCGGTACAGACCATTGTTCCCCTGAAGGATGGTTCGGCGCTCAAGCTGACAATCGCAAAGTATTATACGCCTGCAGGGGAATCCATTCAGGCCAGGGGGATTGTTCCTGACATTGCTGTTGAATATACAAAACCTGCCACCACTGATAAAGACGGGTCCAGGCAGATCAGAGAAAAGGATCTGAAGGGACACATAAAGGGTGAGAAAGAAGAAGAGGAAGAAGGGGACGGAGAAGCCGGCAAAGAGATAGAAAATCTCAAGAAAGACAATCAGCTAAAAAACGCGATAGACCTTTTGAGGAATTGGGATATTTTCAAAGAGATATGAAGATGCCTGAAGTTGGAGAGTTGAGCGCAATTTATCGGATGTCCGTATGATATTATAGTGAAAAACAAGACAATCTATTCAAAAAAAAAGTCAAAGAGAAGGGTTACTTATGCGAAGGGAAGATCTCTTGCAAGCTGGATATACATGTTTGTTCTGTTTGCCGCCGTGGTATTCACGGGATATTCGCTGTATCGCTGGGTATGCATTGAATCCGCACAGGCTCCACACAGGGAAGTTTCGGTTAAAAAAGTTGTTGCAAAGAATAGCACGGAACATGAAAGCGCAAAATCCAGAGAACCAGTAAAACACAAGAACACAGGGCAGGTGGACAGGAAAACTATACCCGGAACGGAAAACAGAGTAGCCATTGTTATTGACGATATGGGATATGATTTGCTGATTCTGGATGAAATCCTTCAAATAGTTGCACCCATAACGATCTCCGTTCTTCCGCATCTTTCCTATTCTGTACTGGTTGCCGAGAGGGCAAACAAGGCGGGAAGAGAGGTGATCCTGCACCTGCCTATGGAACCACATGATTATCCCGAGAAGTGTCCGGGTAGCGGAGCGCTTTTTTTACAGATGAACAGGGGTGAGATAGTAGATCAACTGGAAGAAAATATCATGGATATTCCCTATATATCGGGTGCTAATAATCATATGGGGTCTAAATTTATGGAGGATGAAGAGAAGGTAGAAATAGTCCTGGATCAACTAAAGAAAAAGGGGCTTTTTTTCCTGGACAGCTTGACGACGAAAAACTCAAAGGGAATACAGGTTGCGAGGAAAATAGGACTGCGGCATGTTGGAAGAGATATATTTCTTGATAATAACTGTGATTTTGAAGAGACGCTTGATATATTAAATCGTATTGCCGAAAAACATAATGAGTGGAACACCATTGTAATTATTGGACATCCTCATGAAAGCACAATACAGGCAATTAAAAAAGCACTGCCCATTTTCCGGAACAGGAAGATACGCATTGTGCCATTATCCGATCTGATCCAGTAAGGGTTAGGATGTTTGCAAAGAAAGGACTTTTACGACTGTATCAAAAATAAGATATGAAAATCGCAAACGACATAAGAAGTATCTCTATTATAATCATTATCGTTCTTTTCTCTGTTATCACAGCATGTGTATATCCCCCGTATGAGAGACAAGCCGGCCCACAGGAACGAGTGGGGGACATTCTGACAAATGGGTATTACCACTACTCTCTGGGGGTGCTATTTGCACTTGGTGGAGAGATTGACAGGGCCATTGGCGAATATAAGAGTGCCCTGCGGTTTGATCCTGAATCTTCCTATCTCATGAATGAACTTGCCATGCTCTACATAAAAAAAGGAGAAATGAATACAGCGATCAGCTTACTGGAAGAATCTGTCACATGCGACCCTGAGTATGTCGATTCCCATATTCTGCTGGGTAGCCTGTACGACAATCTCGAAGAATACGAAGCTGCTATAAATGAATACAAAAAGGTTGTCGAAATAGATCCTGAAAAACTAGAGGCATATCTCTTTCTCGGTCTGCTCTACCGTGAAAATAAGGATTATAATAGTGCAATAGATGTGCTTAGCCACCTTCTTAGGATTGATCCCTGCAATCTGATGGGCAGTTACTATCTTGCTAAGATATATGTCGCGGTGGAGAGATACGATGAAACTGAGACATGGCTTCATAAAACCCTGGATATCAAGCCGGCATTCAGACCGGCGTTACTAGACCTGGGTTTGCTGTACAGGTCTCAGGATAAGGGTGAGAGGGCTGTGGAGATTTACATGGATTTTCTCCAGAATAATCCTACCGATATCAAGATAAGATTTGAGCTGGGGAAGACCCTCCTAAAATTAAAAAGATATGATGCTGCCGCCGAAGAATTCGAGAAGATATTGAAACTGGATAATTCTCTTGCCGATGTGCATTTTTCATTAGGGCTTGCATATTTTTTCGGTGGTGAAGAATATGACAGGGCCATTGGGGAATTTTTTACCGTACTTGAATCACGCCCCGATAATTGCAGGGCTATCTATTTTCTCGCTGGCGCGTATGAAAAGAAAGAACAATACGCAGATGCAATGAAAGAACTTGAGACTATACCTGAAGAATCGGAGCTGTACACAACATCCCGCATCAGGATGGGATTTATCCTGAAGAAAGAAGGTCATACCGGGAAAGCAATAGAATTAATCAGAAAAGAGGTAGAAAAGAGCAGTAAAGACCTTGAATTCTACAGATTTCTTACCGCTCTTTACGAGGAAGAAAACAGGCTTGGGGATGCAGAAGATGTCTTAAAAAAAGCTCTTTCCTTCTCGCCACAGGATATAGATTTGCACTACAAGTTGGGCGTTATGTATGGCAAAGAAAACAAACATCAGGAAAGTGTAAGAGAAATGAAGGCCGTGCTCAAACTTGATCCGGGTAATGCTAATGCGATTAACTTCATTGGTTACAGTTATGCGGAGAGAGGCATCAGGCTTGATGAGGCCGAAAAACTGATCAAAAAAGCCCTTCGTCTGAAACCGGATAGCGGTTATATTATGGATAGTCTTGGCTGGGTCTACTTTAAGCAGAACAGGGTAAAGCTGGCGATAGATTATCTGAAAAAGGCGTGGGATCTTTTACCCGAAGAGCCTGTAATTGCAGGTCATCTTGGCGATGCCTATAAAAAGGACGGTCAGATGGAAAAGGCGCTGAAGGCATATAAACGGGCGCTAGACTTTAACCCGGGGAACAATGACCTGAAAGAAAAGATAAGAAACATACGGGTACCCAGTGAATAAAAAGAATATTATTCTAATTTGGTTTATTTTCTTTATGATTTCCGGGTGTATTTCTGGGAAGATTCCAGAAATCACAAAAGATCCGGTGGCGTTT
>JAUXBI010000165.1 GCA_030619435.1 Syntrophaceae bacterium | reverse complement strand
ATGTAGATCTTCCGCGAGTCAAACGCGCATCAGACAAGATCCTGAGAACTCTTGAAAATGAAGATAGTGAAATCAGTCTGACTTTTGTGGATGATGCAGACATAACCGAGATAAACAGACAGTATCTGGGCAGAGACTATCCCACAAATGTCATAGCGTTTTCCATGAATGAGGGGGAATTCGGAGATGTCAATCCCAATATCCTCGGTGACATTATAATATCCACAGAAACGGCTTTCAGGGACGCGGGGGCCGGAGGTCTTTCCTTTGAAGATGAGCTCGATTACCTCATAATTCACGGCGTTCTTCATCTCCTGGGATACGATCATGAACTGCCGGGAGAAGCCGAAGAAATGAAAGAAAGAGAAAAAGAGATCTTCTTTGCGCTGAAGAAATATCATATAGAATAAAAGTACCCGTTTACAGTTTACAGTTTACAGTTATCAGTTTGCGGTTGAAAAAACAGACAAAAGGCTTCGATAGTTTATTGTAAAAGCTGTGAACTGTGAACCGACAACTGTGAACGGTTACGAATATCTGACCTACCTCACTATTACCAGCTGTCACGGATGAATAAGGGTATTCTTGTTGAAACTATTCAGCTTAAAGAGCCTGTCTAGACGAATGCCATTTTTTAGAGCTATTGAAGACAGTGTGTCCCCCTTTTTCACGACGCAGGTCTTCGCTGATACGGCGTTATCCCCCGCAGAACTGCTTCTTATCCTGATGACCTGGCCGATAGTAAGATTATTTTTTCGCAGGCCGTTTAATCTTTTTATCTCTGAAACGGTTGTGCTGAAGCGCCTTGCGATGAGCCAGAGAGAATCCCCCTTCTTTACCCTGTATCCCGCCACGCCTCCTTCTTTAAGCGCGGGTTTTTGTGGCTTTTTAGAATAGACATAGCCCCGGGACGGTATCTTCAGCCACTTGCCCGCCCTGATGCTGTGTTTGCTGGTAAGGCGATTAGCCGCTATTATAGCATTCACCGAACTTTTGTATCTCCTTGAGAGAACGGACAGTGTATCGCCTTTTTTTACCTTGTATCTTATATACTTTGCACCGCCCGGTCTTTTTGCCTTCGGAATCTTATTTATAATCAAGGCGAACTCTTTCTTCATTCCGGACGGTATCTTCAGATCATATGTATTCGGGGTTGTTTTATACCTGAGTTCAGAATTGAGAAAGTTTAATGTTTTTTCCGATGCATGGAGCCCTTTCGCCACATCCTTGAGCCTGACACTCTTTTCTGTCTTAACAGTGTCAAAAGGCGCGGGTTTTTCCTGTTCCAGATTCAGGTCTATGCCATACTTTTCAGGATCCTTGAGAATCTGCAGTGTCGCAAGGAAACGCGGCACGTAATTTGATGTCTCCGTGGGAAGCTGATGATAGAGATCCCAGAAATTATCAAGGTAATTCACATGCTGCCTTGATATGGTTCTGAGTACCCTTCCCTCTCCACAGTTGTACGCGGCCAGGACTGTCAGCCAGTCCCCGAATATTCCGTGGAGCTCCCCCAGATAGGCTATGGCGGCCCTGGTGGATTTTTCGGGGTCCATACGTTCATCAATCCAGTGATCACGTTTGAGCCCGTACATATATCCGGTGGAAGGTATTATCTGCCAGAGGCCAAGAGCCCGCGCCTTTGAAAGAGCCCTTATCTTGAATCCGCTTTCAACAAGTGGAAGCCAGGAGAGTTCCTCCGGCAGTCCAGCCTCTCTCAGTTGTTCCAGTATCATCGGACGATATCTGCCAGACCGCTTGTATGATGAGATAAAGAATTTACGTTCAGAACCCTGAAAACGTCTTATTGCCTTTTTTACATCGTCATTTATAACAAGCGGTATCTCACTCTGGTAACCCGCGGCGACATTGCTTCTTGATGCATATATCTCTACGATCTTCTTCGCTATCATGACGCGAAGATCATCTTTCTGCCAGGCAATCTCCGGGTCACCATTTATATCCAGCAGAAGGTAATAGGCCTCATCAAGCAGCTTCAGAGCCTTCTCAATCTCCCCTTTTTCCCAGAGAAGCTGTGCCTGACCCAGAAAGTCGATAGCCTCATCCATGATCGCCTGTTTGTTGTTCTGACCGTGGTTTTTTTCACCCGGTCCTGCCTGCCCAGAGGCGTTTACTGCTGCGAAATTTTCCCCTGCGGATGCGTTCAGGACGCGTTCTTCTGAAAGGTCTTCCTCAATAAGTCCGGCTTCATGATTGTTCTGAGATACCTGGGAAGATTTAGCGCCGTGTTCCGCAGTAACTTTCGCCCTTCCCGAACCGGGATAGGGTGAAAAGATGGAACCGTGCGGCGAAATACATGAGGACAGAAATATAACTAGAAAGGCTGTTATCATCAGCCTCTTTGAAGCGAACATAGATTAAAGCTCCCCGGGAAACCGCTCTGAACATGAGTCCCCCCCTATTTTGTGCCCATTTCTAGACTGTTTCATCGGAAAATGCAAACAATTAGAATCTGTCATGACAGATTCTAATCAACTTATCAGATATGCTTCTATGAAATTGTCTATATCGCCATCCAATACCTTGTCTACATTACCCACTTCCATATTTGTTCTGTGGTCCTTTATCATCTTGTAGGGATGAAGGATATAGGAACGTATTTGACTTCCCCAGGCTATCTTCTTTTTTGTTTTGTTGAACTCGTCCAGCTTTTCAGTCTTCTTACGAAGTTCCACTTCATAGAGTCTTGATTTCAATACCTTTATAGCCATAGCCCTGTTCTTGTGCTGAGACCTCTCATTCTGGCATTGAACAACAATTCCTGTAGGTATATGCGTGATCCTGACAGCTGAATCTGTCTTATTTACATGCTGTCCCCCGGCTCCGCTGGCCCTGTAAGTATCCACCCGCAAGTCATTTTCATTGACTTCAATGTCTATGTCACCAGACACCTCCGGATACACAAAAACCGACGCGAATGAAGTGTGTCTCCTCCCACCGGCATCAAAAGGGGATATGCGCACAAGCCTGTGTATTCCAACCTCTGCCCTGGCGTATCCATAGGCGTACTCCCCTTCCAGTGTCATCGTTACGCTTTTAACCCCGGCCTCATCACCGGGTTGCAGATCAAGAATCTTTGTCTCAAAACCCTTTTTCTCTGACCATCTCAGATACATACGCAGGAGCATCTGTGCCCAGTCCTGCGCCTCTGTGCCGCCGGCTCCGGCATGGATCGTCATAATGGCGTTGCCCGGGTCTTCTTCTCTGTCCAGCATCATCCTGAATTCGTCATTTCTGACCAAAGATTCAAGGTCGGCAACGTCTTTTTCTATCTCTTCAAGCACGATTTCATCATCTTCATCACGCGCCATTTCAAAGAGTATCTCCAGATCCTGAAGAGAATTGGTCAGATTTTTACATCTGTAGAGCGTATCTTCCACCCTGCTCTTTTCTTTCAATATATTCCTGGCAGTTTCCGGGTCATTCCAGAAGTCCTCTTTGAGGACTTGTTTCTCCAGTTGATCCATCTTTTCTTCATTGGCATCTATGTCAAAGACAACCTCTGAGGTTGTTTATTCTCTTCTTCAGATCTTTTATCTTTTCGGAAATATCTGCGATCATTCATCCATCCTCCTAAACGAAATTAAAAAGCCAATTAACAGAAACGCAATACAAGAACAAGCAAATACATTGCCATATCTTGAATAAAATGTATTTTGCCGGGTAAATTTTACCGGGCCGCTCAGAGTTGTCCTTTTAAACAGGTCTGTTCTGGATACAATTTTCCCTGTCGGATCCACTATGGCGCTTATCCCTGTGTTTGCGGCCCTTATCAGATATGTGCGATTTTCTATGGCTCTGAAGGCTGCCATGGTCAGGTGCTGATAGGGAGCTGATGTGTTTCCATACCATGCGTCATTGGTTATATTGACAAGAAGATCCGCCCCTTTCAGACAGTGCTCACGACTGATTTCAGGGAATATTCCCTCATAGCAGATAAGGACGCCTATCTTTCTGTCACCCATTGAAAATGGTGTAATCTCTTCGCCGGGTGTAAAATCTCCGGCGCCTTCGACCAGCTTATCGATAAAGAAAAGTATGTTGTGCAGCGGAACATATTCGCCAAAGGGAACCAGGTGCACTTTATCATATCTTCCGGAAACAGCGCCTTCCGGAGATATAAGATAAGCTCTGTTGCGAAAGGAGGTTTTCCCTCCTTCCCTCCTGTAACCCGGAGATCCGAACAGAAGCCAGGAGTTTGTTT
>JAUXBI010000208.1 GCA_030619435.1 Syntrophaceae bacterium | reverse complement strand
CTCGAAAACTTTACGATACTCATGCACTCGATACATATAGCATATGAGCCGGCGCGGCTGGACATTATTATCCCGCTTGGCATATCCTTCTATACATTCCAGACGCTGTCCTACACACTGGATATCTACAGAGGCAAAGGCCGTCCGTGGCATTCCTTTCTGGATTACGCCCTCTACGTCGCCTTTTTCCCGCAACTCGTGGCCGGGCCCATCGTGCGCGCCTTTCATTTTCTGCCCCAGTGCCTGAAACCGCCGAAGGTGACAGGCCGTGAAATGGCCTGGGGCCTGTCGCTCTTCACTCTGGGATTGTTTGGAAAGATCGCGATAGCCGATGGTTTGCTGGCGCCGGTGGTGGAGGCGATATATGACGTCAAGGGGTCTCCGGATATTTTAAGCTCATGGTGCGCGACGGTTGCATTTGCCGGTCAGATATTTTGTGATTTCGCGGGATATTCCACCTGTGCTATAGGCGTGGCAAAGTGTCTTGGTTTTAAACTTCCCGACAATTTCAACTTTCCCTATGCGGCGATCGGCTTTTCCGATTTCTGGCGGCGATGGCACATGTCGCTTTCAACCTGGTTACGCGATTATCTGTACATACCACTCGGGGGGAACCGCAAAGGCAGTCTCAAAACACAAATCAATACTATGCTGACTATGCTCATAGGGGGGCTGTGGCACGGAGCGTCGTGGACATTTGTAATATGGGGAGGAATACATGGTCTCTATCTCCTTGCCGAACGACTGGTCAGAAAAATCGCCCCAGCCTCTCTTGTGTGGAGCCGGATTCCGGTCAGGATGTTTTTCTCCCTTGTTACCTTTGCGCTTGTCTGTGTCGCGTGGGTATTTTTCCGGGCTGATACGTTCGGGAGAGCCTTCCTGATGATAAAGACCATGTTTGGACTGGGGTGCGACCCGCCCGGCTTGCGGCTGACTTCACTGGATGTGATAATTACGGCCGGAGTTTCTTTTGTTATACTGGCGCTGCACTGGTGCATGCGAAACCGTTCACTTGAAGAAATCGCAGGCAGGACGTCCTGGTGGTTGAAATCACTGGCGCTGGCCGGCATGCTGATTGCTATCGCAATACTGTCAGGAGAGGATCGTGCATTCATCTACTTCCAGTTTTAATCATCCGGAGCCTTCTGGTCCATGGGGCAGGATCTGGCTTGTGACGCTGCTCGCGGTTGTCCTCGTGTTGGGAGGGATGGAAGTGTTCTGGCGTTCGAGCGGTCATATTCCAACCGTTGTGGATGACCCGGAACTGTGGTCGTGGCATCGTGCCGGGATTATGGATGGCGGAAAACACACCATCGTGCTGCTTGGGGCTTCGCGTATCCAGCTGGATCTTTCCATGGATGCGTTCTGTGAGGCATTTCCTGATCGTAATATTATCCAGCTTGCCATCGACGGGAAACACCCGCCGGCCGTTCTGCGCGATCTGGCCGAAAATACGATCTTTTCAGGTGTTGTATTGTGCGCCATTACATCAATGGGATTTCAGAGGCAATTCCGGGATGATCAGAAAGATTACGTGGAGAATTACCACAAGGTTTCAACTCTGAATGGGCGTCTGAACCGTTTTATATCATCCATTGTTCAGGAACATCTGGTAATAGTCGATCCCTATCTGAAGGTGAAACGGTTGATCGAACGTTACATTAAGTCAGGCAGGCTTCCTAAGCCGCGGTTTCTGATTACCCGTCATGACCGTTCACGTCTTGCGGATTATTCAATGATAAACATTAAAAAGCAATATACGTATCGTATAAAACGGATAAAAGAAATCTACGCGGAAAATCCTCCCATCCCTTCGGAAGAGTGGCGGCGGCATGCCGCGGAAATCAGGCCTGTCGTGGAGAAGATTACGGATCGTGGAGGAAGAGTTGTTTTTATTCGCCTTCCATCCAGCGGTGAACACTGGGAAATAGATGAACAGTTTTACCCCCGGAAAGAGTATTGGGATTGCATTGCCAGGTTGACCGGGGCGCAGACTATTCATTTTAAGGATGTTGACGGCATGAAAGATTTTGTCTGCCCGGAGGGATCTCACCTGGACCGCCGTGACGCTCCCGGCTTCACACGGGTGCTTGCTGAGGAACTGGCGAACAGGGATATTTTATCCAGCAAGAAACCCTGATAACACATCCCTGAATTGTTTGGCCCGGTGTTTATAGGTGTGGTGTTTGAGGATTTCTTGCCTCGCTTTTTTCCCTGTTTCGTTCCTTTTTGTCTCGTCTTGAAGCAACCGGGCAATTTTTTTCTTCAGATCTTCCCTGGTTCCATATGTTATTATATTATCGCCGAACAGTTCTTTCAGTTCGGGAACCTCGTTGGAGACGACACATGCCTCACAGGCCATCGCTTCGAATGTCCTGCTGTTGATACAACCCCAGGGCTGGCACATGGGAGTGCAGTCTTCCAGTACAATTCCGGAGGAATTATATATCTTCGGGATATCACAGTGAGAGACTTTTCCGCGGTGATATTTCCGAAACCGGTGGCCTGTGTCTGTAATCTGTCCATAGAGGTTGAAAGTGATTCCGGGTTCAATGGTAAGCTTGCGGGTGAATTCTCGCGGCACTTCAAAAATGTTTCCAACGAAGGAGATATCAGATTCATATCCGGGCAGGCGGGGTCCGGGTTTAAATATATTTGTATCGGCTGCCAGCCTTAGGACAGCGAGGCATTTTCCGGGATCGGTGAATTGTTTGGCGTATTGGAGGGAGATTTCAGATGTTGTCAGGATGATATCATATTCTTTGAACCAGGGGGCGTGGCACCACTCGTCCACATAACCCCTGATCCAGGCCACGCTTGTTATTCCGGGATAATGCCTGAGCAGAAACGGGTCGAAGGAATGTCTCATGACTACCAGTAGGTCAATAGATGACAGGTGGTGCCATTCATAGACAGGCCGTTCTGGCAGATAGACAACCCGATAACCGTATTTTTCCAGCTCATCACCGAGGCCGTGGGCGGTAAAATAATCGCCGTATATGGTTGATGGATGGTTTTCTGTTATGATAAACCCTATTGTCAGTGGAACGGCGGCTTTCGTGCCTTTTAGCAGCATGGGGATAATATCCGGGCGTTTGCCTGCGGTGGCGATTTGATTATTTCCGGTATCTGTGGAGGGAGGAGGGCTCAGGTATCCTTTCTTCTTCAACAGCCTTCGCTTGTACAGAATGAAGATCCGATTTTTTGCAAGCTGTTTCCTTATTATCTGATATACGGGGTATATAAGCGGGTTGCTGAGTTTCCCCTTCAGGAAGGTCTTGCAAAGGGCAAGTTTTGATTGTATGTACTTCATCGCGCTCCAACGTCCGGAAAGATTATTCGCTAAAAACCGGTAGAACATACAATATAACATAGCGAGCTTCAAGGATAATACCGAGAATG
>JAUXBI010000116.1 GCA_030619435.1 Syntrophaceae bacterium | reverse complement strand
TGGCCGGTGCCGCCATAGCCGATGCCCTTTCGCAATATTTAAGGAAAACCCGAATAATCGTCGAGACGAAAACATCTTCCGAACTGAGCGGCTTTTCCCTTGAAGAAAATCTTAAAAACACACTCATAATTGCCGTGACGCAATCGGGAACGAGGACGGACACAAACCGTGCCGTCGCCATGGCAAAGGAACGGGGCGCCCACCTCATTTCTATTGTTAATCGAAGGCAGTCGGATATTACACATATGACGGACGGGGTTTTTTACACCAGTGACGGGCGGGATATAGAGATGTCGGTGGCATCGACGAAGGCCTTCTATTCCCAGATCGTGGCAGGCTTTATCCTGGCCCTCGATTTTGCACAAATACTGGGTGTCATGTCGGACGATCATATAGCGGCGGTGTTGACAAACCTGGAGACCGCTCCCGATAAGATGGACAAGGTTCTATCGGAAAGCGGGATTATCAAGAAATCCGTCTGGAATATTGTGAAGAAAAAAAGGTACTGGGCTGTTGTTGGAAGCGGTCCCAACAAGGTTGCCGCCGATGAGATACGGATAAAGCTGAGCGAGCTCTGTTACAAAACCATTTCATCCGATGTTGTTGAGGATAAAAAACATATTGACCTTTCTTCGGAACCCTTCATTATTGTCTGTGCGGCGGGAAATCCGGAGGCAGTTGTTGCGGATATCATAAAGGACGTGGCAATTTTCAAGGCACATGCCGCCGCTGCCATTGTCATAGCCGATGAAGGGGAAACAAGATTCAATGGTATTGCTGATGCGGTCATCTTCGTGCCCCGGTCCTCGTTCCCCACTTCCGTGATATTGAACACCCTTACAGGTCACCTCGGAGGCTACTATGCTGCATGTAGTATCAATGAGGATGGGGAGTTTTTCCGTAAATTCAGAAACAGGTTGTCTCTCAGGGCGAACGAAGTAAAAAAACAAGACGACTCCCTTTTCGAGAAGATAGCGGATACCGAACTTCACAGGATCATAGAAAAATTTTCTTTAGAATTCCATGATCGAAAAAACCAGGGATTTTTTTCCTCCATGAGCATTGAGGTGGCATCGGATATCACACTCCTTTTAAAATACGCGGTGGGGAAGCTTCCCATAGAGGATTTCTGGCTGGAATATGAAGAAAAGAGACCCTCATCGTCCCCCTTCGATATGCTCGATATCTGCCTCGGAAGGGCGATTGATGAACTTACACGACCCATCGATGCAATACGGCATCAGGCAAAAACGGTCACGGTGGGTACGAGCAGAAAAGGCGAGATGCAACGGGGCATTCTCTTCGATTTCCTCAAAGGGCTTAACTTCTCGCTTGAGAATCTCACAAGCTATGACGGATTTACCGTGAGGAGACTGCAGAATGCAATCTTAAACATCCGGGGCTATACCCTTTACAATATCAGTGATCTTAATTATGACGGAAAACCTGCGGACTTCACTACAATATCTATAAACAAGAAGGGCGGTGTCTCCCTTGAGATGAAATCAAGGGCAGAAGGAAAACCAGGACCTCTTAAGGGAACAAAAAAGAATATCATCGGTATCGGAGAGGTCTATGCCGGTCTCGGGAAGACCGATAGGGCCCTTGTTGTTATTACTCCACTTCTCGGCACGAATCACAGGATTCGTCACATATTGCTTCTCCATGTGGATTTCAAGGGTGATCTCATCGCTTCGGAAAAGAAAGAGGTGCTGGGGGATAAATTTAACAAAATCAACAACCTCATCAATGAATATGATTTGCCCTGGGATGACCGATACCTGGACAAACTTTCCATAGAATCTCTTCTCGGTGAGGGAGTTGACGTCATAGTTGGTAAGATCATGAAATCTCTCGATGTGGGCGGTAATTGAAGCGTATGAAACAGTCCTCATTACATCTCATCGAGGGGGATGACAGCCCGGGGATGTTCGCGGAAGAGTGCTCGCTCAGAGATTTTTCTGAATAAAGTCGACGGCGTTTCTGAAAATTGAAAGTCCCGCTCCGTCTTCGGGCAGATTTTCTCTCGTCCATCGGGGATGATTGGTGTAGTGGAGATATGCTTCCGGGTGAGGCATCAGACCGAAGATTCTTCCTGTTTCGTCGCATATTCCCGCGATGGCATCCTCTGAACCGTTGGGATTCCCGGGATAATCCATCGTTGCGCTTTCATAATTTTCATCACTATACTGCATAACGATATGTTTGTTTGAGTGTAGTTTCTCCAGTATAATAGGGTTTCTTGTGATGATTTTTCCCTCGCCATTCCTTACGGGAAGATATATTTTCTCAAGACCCCTTGTGAAAACGCAGGGTGAATCCCCGTTTATCCTGAGATAGACCCACCGGTCTTCGAAGCGTCCCGAATCGTTGAATGTCAGCGTAACTGTCTGGGTGGAATAATCTCTGTCAAATGCTGGCAGCAGACCAAGCTTAACCATAAGCTGGAAACCGTTGCATACACCCAGGATAAGTTTGCCGTCATCAATAAATTTGACAAACTGCGCGTACAGTTTGTCTTTTCCGCCTTTGATATCCGCGTGGATGATCCTGTTCGCTCCTGCCTTTGCGGACCCCAGATCGTCTCCATCCAGAAAGCCGCCGGGGAGATTGAGGAAGTGATAATCGTCCAGGTGTTTTTCGCCATAAAGCAGCTCGCTGATATGGATAATATCCACTTCGGCGGATCCAGCAAGCCTGCAGGCATGGGCCATTTCCATTTCGCAGTTTGTGCCGTTTCCCGTTATTACGATTGATTTTACTCTGTTTATCATTTGCTCTCGGGCACTAATGTTAAAAATCCAGAGGCTTCTGCCACACCTCTTTCAATTTGTTAATATCTTCTTCTATAATATTCTTTCCATTTATTCCGGCAATTCTGAAGGCTTTCCCCGATGTTATTTCCCCTATGCAGGCAATGATGTTTTCCGCCATGATGTTTTCGAATTCTTCTTTCGATTCGGGGGAGATGGTTGCCACAAACCTGCTCTGCGACTCGGAAAACAGGAGATAATCATCTCTTTCGATCCCTTCGAGCGGGACACTCGAAAGATCAATGTCCATACCAAGTCCTCCGGCAAAGGCGGTTTCAGCGAGGGCAATGCCGAGTCCTCCATCTGAGCAATCATGGCAGGATGCGACCAGGCCCCTGTCGATTGCCCCGGTCAACGCCCTGTAGAGTTTCTTGGCCTTGGCGGCATTTACTTTGGGAACATTATTCCCCGTAAACCCGTGCAGGGCGAACCACTCGGACCCCCCGAGTTCTTCGCGGGTCTCACCCAGCACATACACCAGGTCACCCGACCTCTTCGCGTCCATGGTAACCGCCTTCCTTACGTCCTCAATCTTTCCCATTGTGGAAAAAAGCAGGGTCGGCGGTATCGATATCTTCGTTTTCCCTATTATATAGTCATTCTTCATGCTGTCTTTTCCGGAGATGCAGGGGACCCCGTATGCCTTTGTATAATCGTAGAGCGCCCTGTTAGCGCGGACGAGCTGTGCCAGCTTATACCGTCCGTCAGGCGTTTTCTCCGATTCCACAGGATCGCACCAGCAGAAATTGTCTATGCCAGCCATTCTGTCGAGAGAGCCCCCCACGGCTATAGCGTTTCTGACTGCCTCGTCTATCGCGCAGGCGGCCATGTGGTATGTGTCGATGTCGCTGTAGCGAGGGCAGATTCCATTTGACACGACAACGCCTTCGAAGGAATCAAGTATCGGTCTTATTACCGCTGCATCCCCCGGGCCATCGTTTGCGACGCCGACGAGCGGTTTGATCACACTCCCGCCTTGCACTTCATGGTCGTACTGCCTGACGACCGATTCCTTGCTGCAGATATTCAAACGTGAAAGCATGTCTTTCAGGGCTTGTCCCATATCGTCCGGTTCCGGGAACCCCGGTTCTTCATATTGAGGAAGCGTCCACTTTGCGTTCAGCCGCATTTGGGGGAGGCCATCATGGAGGAACTCCATGTCGAGGTAAGCCACGGTATTGTCCCCGTAGCAAGCATGAAATTTTCCGGAATTTGTGAAGGTGCCAAGGATAGTGGCCTCGACGTTCATTTTTTCGGCAAGGTCGATAAATGCCTCGCAATCTTCAGGGGCCACCGCGAGGCTCATCCTCTCCTGTGCCTCCGATATAAGGATTTCCCATGGTTTGAGTCCGGCGTATTTCAGGGGAGCCTTCTTGAGATCAATCTTGCATCCTCCGCAGAGTGTGGCCATTTCACCGACCGACGATGAAAGGCCGCCGGCGCCGTTGTCTGTGATGGCCCTGTAAAGGTTTTTGTCTCTCGCGATAAGGAGAAAATCCATCATCTTTTTCTGGGTTATGGGATCGCCGATTTGTACCGCGGTTACGGGGGAATCCTCATGCAGTTCCTCCGAAGAGAAGGTTGCCCCGTGGATTCCATCCTTTCCTATCCGCCCCCCCGTCATGATGATTATATCTCCAGGGATTATCTCCTTTGAATGGGTCGCCTCTCCCAAGATGCGAGCGGGCATGATACCGCCTGTTCCGCAGTAAACAAGGGGTTTGCCCAGGTATCTTTCGTCAAATACCAGGCACCCGTTAACTGTGGGGATGCCGCTCTTGTTTCCTCCATGTTCCACGCCTTCCCTCACGCCTTCGTAGATCCGTCTCGGATGGAGAATCCTCCTGGGGAGGGGTTTTTCGTGAAATGGAGACGCGAAGCAGAAAACATCGGTATTGAAGATGAGCTTTGATCCCTTTCCTGTTCCAAATGGGTCGCGGTTGACTCCGACGATACCGGTAAGGGCGCCGCCATACGGGTCAAGCGCCGAGGGTGAATTATGCGTTTCCACCTTGAACACGAGATTGTAATCGTCATTGAATCGGATGATCCCGGCATTGTCCACAAAGACCGAAAGGCACCAGTCATCTTCCCCCAGGTCTTCTCTGATTTCCTTTGTCGCTCTCTTGATGCAGCTGCCAAACAGGGAATCTGTGATACTGTGGCTGCCGTTTTCATCTTCGTAGTCTATGATGCTGTTGAAAATCTTGTGTTTGCAGTGCTCGGACCAGGTTTGCGCGAGGCATTCCAGCTCGACGTCGGTAATCTTTCCGTTGAGGCCGACCTTCAGCCGTTCATTCAGTACGGTTTCGTCATGAAGGTGATCACGGATCACCTTCAGTTCATCGACTGTAAGGGCGAGAACCCCGGTGTCGCTGATCTCCTGAAGGTCTTCATCACTCACATCAAGATCAATCTCTTCGGTTGACGGATTGTCTTTGATTACTACGCGGGGAACGTATGGATGAACCCCCTTCTCAGGATTCCATCCTTTCCCGCTGATGATCTCGTAGCGCTGAATGAGTTCATTGGCCAGAAGTCCCGATGCGATCCGCTCAGCGTCGTTTCTGTCTATGCTCCCCTTCAGGACATACTGCCTTGAGGTATAAACATCCACCCCTTTTTTATTAAGGAGCAGCTCTATGGCTTCTCTTGCGGTTTTCCCCACATTGTCCGTGACACCGGGCCTGAAGCCCACTTCTATCAGCCAGTCGAATCTGTCCGCGAGACCCCTGTCTATGGCATGTTTCTGAATGATGGGATCGGAAAGAGGGCCGATAGCTATCTTCGCCAGTTCGTCGCCCTCAATATCCCCGTCTATGGTATACACTTCGATGGTGCCCACTTCGGTGACATTGATCCCGAGATGTTCGATTATCTTCCGCCTGGTCTTTTCCCCAAGGACATCCCTTATACCCTGACTGAATCCGATTTCTATTCTATGGATCATATTCAATAAACTTTTATGGTAACTACTTACGTATAGTCAGTCTGAAGCTGTTTAG
>JAUXBI010000030.1 GCA_030619435.1 Syntrophaceae bacterium | reverse complement strand
ATTGAAGCATTTTGAATATTGATTTCAACTCTTGAATTAATTCTTTTGCATCTAAAGAGGACCCCATAAATTCTCCTCTACATTCTGTTTTTTTTAACCGTGAACCGATAACTGTAAACCGTTCTTATATCTGTTTCATAAGTACCCTGAACTTTGCCCTGGTCAGCCCCAGCATCCTGGCTGCCGCCGTCTGGTTGTTATTTGTCATGGCGAGGGACTGTTTCACAAAATCCCTTTCAATTTCCTCCAGCATTATACCCTGGGGAGGAAGCTGAAAATCGCTGTATTCCGCGCCGAAGGGTGATGGGGATCTGAGAAAGGACAGTGTATCCGCCGTTATGCACCCACCTCTCCCCGCCAGGATCACTGCTCTTTCCATAACATTAGCAAGCTCCCTCACATTCCCCGGCCATGTATATTCTTTCAGCACACGTTTTGCGCCATCTGTCAGTTTTATCTCTGATCCGTCTCCCATGAGATGGAGAAAATGCCTGGCAAGAAGGTCGACATCGTCCATGCGATCTCTCAGTGGAGGGGGCTCAATAGGAAAGACGTTGATGCGAAAGTACAGATCCTGACGAAAATCACCCCTGTTTGCAAGCTCTCCGAGATTCTGATTTGTCGCGCAGATAACTCTTACATCAACAGGTATTTCCTCATTTCCGCCTACCCTCTGGATCTTTTTTTCTTGAAGT
The DNA here is from genome assembly GCA_030619435.1 of Syntrophaceae bacterium. GTDB lineage: Bacteria > Desulfobacterota > Syntrophia > Syntrophales > UBA2210 > UBA2210. The sequence goes on along the minus strand of JAUXBI010000030.1, from coordinate 10,082 downwards.
ACCCTCAAGAGCTTCGCCTGAGCCTCGGGTGAAAGATCGCCTATTTCATCAAGGAAAAGGGTCCCGCCATCCGCATATTCAAACCTGCCCTGGTTTCTCCTGATCGCCCCGGTAAAGGCGCCTTTTTCGTGCCCGAAAAGCTCGGCCTCCACAAGATTCGGCGAGATCGCCGCACAGTTCACCGGAACAAATCGCTTATCCCTGCGCGGGCTGGCGTTGTGGATATATTTGGCGAGAAGTTCTTTTCCGGTCCCCGACTCCCCTGTTATAAGCACAGCCGTGTCACCCTCTGCCACCCTTGCGGAAAGATCCATAACCCCGGACATCTTCACAGAATCGTACACTATCTCTTCTGAGCCGGCCGTCTGCTGAAGCTCTTTCTTCAGATCCCTGTTTTCAGCCATTATGCGCGAAAGGTTCAGCGTGCGTTCCACGGTCAGCAGTATGCGCTCTTCCTCGAAAGGTTTTGTGATGTAATCAACCGCTCCGGCCCGCATGATATCGACAGCCGATTCTACCGTGGCGAAGGCGGTGATAAATACCACCGGACAGGGCTCGTCCATCTTTATTATTCTTTTCAGCAGGGTCTCGCCATCCATGCGCGGCATTTTCACATCGGTTATCACCATATCACAGTGGACAGTTTCAAGCGTTTTCAAGGCATCTACCCCGTCCCCGGCCTGATCCACATGATACCCTCTCCTCTCCAGCATGATGGACAGGAGATGTCTCATCTTCTCTTCGTCATCCACAACCAGTATACGAACCATACTGTTTCCCGTCACCTTTCCAAACAAATCACAAAAATCAGTCTGTCCCCTTTTTTATTCTATCGGCAGGGTTACCCGGAACACCGCCCCACCTTCTCCTTTATTTTTCACGGTGATAGCACCACCATGCGTCCGCAGCACCTGAACGGCATACGCAAGCCCCAGACCTGAGCCCTTTGATCGCGTCGTAAAAAAAGGCTCGAAGATCTTCTCGATATTCTCGGGATCAACCCCCCCTCCATGGTCCTCCACGTCTATGTACAACGTCTCTCCCTCGCGCGATATGCTGACGTTTACGATGCCCTTGTCACCATTTGCTTCAAAGGCGTTTTTCAGGATATTGTCAAACACCCGTATAATCAGGTCAGGATCCGCGTTCACATGGCAGGGTTCTTCAAGAAGGTCTGTACTTATCTTAACGGGCAATTTAGCCTTCTGTAGATCAAACCTCATGACGATCTCCCTTATCAGGGAATTTATCTCAACCCTGCGGAACATGGGCTTGGCCGGATGAGCAAACGCCAGAAAATCTTCAATCAGCCGGTTAAGACGCTGTATCTCGTCCTCCATATAGCGGACCATGGTATTGTCAGCCGTGATAGACATATCTTCCTTCAGCACATCCAGGGAACTCTTGATGATACTCAAGGGGTTTTTCACCTCATGCGCCACCATCATAGAAAACTTGCCCATCTCCGCCAGGTTCTTCTGGTGAATCATTTTCCGATAGACATCCTCAAGAGCGCTACTGCTCCGCTCCAGAGAGTCCAGCATGGAATTGAAGGCCAAAGCAAGCTCTCTCGTCTCCGGGAGACTACCCGGCTGCACCCGCATATCATGGTTGCCTCTCTCGACGTCGCGCGCCGCCTGGGCAAGCTTCGTAAGGGGAGCCACCAGGGAGTGTGAAAGAAAATAAAAGATCACCGCCGCCAGCATTACAATCCCGGAGGAAAGCCATATGAAACGACTCCTCATATTTATCAAAAGTTGCTCTATACCACCAGTGCTGTATACAATCCTTACCCTGCCGATCGGAAGGTTATTCCCATCCGCATCCTCATTCCACTGAAATGGGCTTACCTCCTGAGATCTACTGAGCAAGACAGGTACATCTATCACGGACAAAGGCTCTGCCGTCTCTTTCAATATGGAGGCAAGTTCCCCATCCGATCTGTCGAACACAGTGACACCCATCACATCTTTTTCCGACAAGAGGTTGATCGCCAGTCTCTGCAACATGGGTTTGTCGTCGATCAATATACCTAACTCCGCGTTAAGCGCAAGATATTTTGCGAGGAACGATATGCGCTCCTCAAATCTTGTCTGCACAAACTGGTGTGTAATATTCATGCCCATGTAACCCAAAGCAAAAGTGGTACACCCTATGATGGCAAAGACGGCAATAAGGAGTCTTGCATGTATACCCGGATTTCTCATGGCCCGACCTCAATGGGAGACATGTGGTCTTCAACAATCTTTATTCCCAGTTTCTTCATGACCCTGATGTTTATCCATACGTGGAAACATGGGCATGGGCCTGTTCTCCCGCACATTTCCCCTGACAGCAAGCTGAGTGCCTTCATCGCGCATTGTTTTCCCAGTTCTTCATAATCGAAGACAAAGGCGAGAGTGGCTCCGCTTTCATAAAAAAAGCGGTTATAACCGATAACCGGCACCGCTTTGAAGAGTGATTCCTTTATGGTGTATTTGATGATGCTCTCGGATATGACGGTGCGGTCGGGAATAAGCCAGAGGGCGTCAATATCCCCCCAGTGATCCTTAAGCACACCCGGGATCTCTTTCTTCGACGATACTTGAAGCGGGACAATTTCTATCCCCCGGGAGAAAGCGCGAGTTGTCGCATCTTCAAAAAAATCGGAGTTGTAGCGGGGATCATAGAGAAGACCCACGCGCGATATCCCCGGAAGACCGCGTTCAATCATCTCAATCTGTTCTTGAACCGGTATGTTCAAAGATATTCCGCAGGGCGGGCTCGCCGTGCCAAGCACCTTTTCCGGATTGAGCACTACGGAATAAAGTTTCGCGGAACTTTCCAACGCTTCATCCGTCCAGATAAAACGCGCGGCCTCGGGACCGACGGAAATAAAAAGCTTGAATTTTCCATCCGCAAGTTCTCCGGAAAGGAGGGCCATGTTCTTTCCACGGAATTTGTCCAGATAAAATACCTTCAATTCCCCGCCCGGAGATTCCGCAAAAGCCGCTACTATGCCTTCCACGGCCTCGGCGTAAGGTTTGATGTTTCGTGAAACCAGTACCGCAATCTTCGCTGTATCATGCTCCACGGCCTGCGCAAAGCCTGCCCACAAGAACACGAGGCATACAGCCGTTGCCAGCAATCCAGAAGTAATACGCATTTTCTCACCGGCACGAAGTTTCTCGAAACTTATCATCTGTAAAGATCCTTCGCGGAAGGTTTCATTTCGACGGTTTATCGGTTTACAGTTCGCGGTTTACAGTTTACGGTTATCAGTTCACAGTTTTTCAAATAAACTATGCAACGATTAGCGAGTCCCAACGGGTAAAGCATTTTGGATATTAGATTTTGGATTCTCTGTTCTTCAACCGTGAACTGATAACCGTAAACCGTGAACCGTATCAGAACAGGGGATGCTCTTCTTTCTCGCTATTTTCCATCATCTCTTGTACCTTTGAAACTTTCTCCTTAAACTCTTTGGTCACAGCATCAACATCTTCGAGATTGACTATCACGCGCGGCGTTATCATGACGATCATCTCCGTTTTTGATGTGCCCTGTTTATCCTTCCCGAAAAGATAACGAATGAAGGGAATACCAATCAGGCAAGGTACCCCCGCCATGGAATCTGATTCCGTCTCTTTGATGAGCCCTCCTATGACAATCGTCTGGCCATGTTTGACAGTAAGGGTAGTTTGTACGGACCGCTTGTAAAATGAGGGATAATCCTTTCCCGCCACAGAAACATTTGTACTCTGCTCACTCACCTCCTGGTTGATATCCATGGTCACCAACCCACTCTCGTTTATGTGGGGGGTAACCGTCAGGATCACGCCGGTGTCCCTGTACTGTATGCTTGTTTCCAGTATGGGATCTGTACCGGTTGTCACTATGTACTCGGTAGTGGCCACGGGAATCTCAGTCGAAATTGCTATCTTCGCCTCCTTATTGTCGGAGGCAAGCACATGGGGCGAAGAAAGTATATTTACCCTGTTATCTTGCTCCAGTGCCGACAGTGCGGCCTGCCATTTATCAGTCAGCCCTATGGCATAATGGAGACCGGCGGCTCCCATCGTCGCGCTCAAGAGACCTGTTTGCGTCCACGGTTCATTCTTGAACGTCCATTCGACACCCATCTGGTAATCCTTCCCAAGGGTGATCTCGGCCACGGTGGCCTCGATCAGCACCTGCCGAGGAAGCACATCAAGACGTTCAAGTATGCCGGAGACTATCTTGTAGTCTCTGGGAGTGGCCTCGATAATCAGGGCGTTCCTCACCTCGTCCGGCGTTATCTTTATCTCGCCCATTATAGAACCTGAGACGTTCCCTGTCATCACTTCTCTAACGACCACGCTCTGTTCCGCCTGCTTAGGCTGTTTTTCCCTGGAACCCACGGCAAGAGGATTCGTGGAAACTGAATCCTTGCGTGTAATTTTGCTGGTCTTTTTCTCCCCCCCACCGAAGATCGTGTTCAACAGGCTGCCAAGCTGGGAAGCCTCTCCATTTTTGACAGAATACACGTAGATACGCGGCTCCACGTCTTCGCTGGGAATGTCCAGCCGGGGCACAAAGGCGTCAAGCTTTTCCAGCAATTCGGTCTGAGGGCTGATGGCAAGAACGGCGTTGAGGCGGCTTATGGCAATCAGTTTTACGCTGTCCTTACGACTGGTCGGATATGAAGAAGATATCTCTCTGAGGACCTTGGCCGCGTCCTCGGCGTCTATATTTTCAAAGAAGTAGAATCTGTGATTTACCTTTTCAAGAAGACTGACATCAAAAACATCCACCAGTTTCAAGGCCTTCAAGATATTTATGCCCTTGTCAACGACCAGCAGCGTGTTGGAGTTGGCATCAGAGATGATGGCTCCCGTCTTGGAAACGAAAGGTGTCAGGAGCTTTGTCATTTCCTGGACAGTGATAAACTTCAGGGGAATTACCTGTATAATAACCTTCTCGCCCGGAGAAATATCATCCATATCGCGCTCCGGATGCAAGACTATCGGCATGCGCGAAACATCTTTCATGCTGACAATTTTGTGTACAGAGCCCGCTTTGACAACAGCGAGTCCGTTGGCTTCCAGTATCTGCCGGAAGACGGGGAAAACTTCCGCCTGAGAAATTCCGTGCACCATATGAATGGACACTTTTCCCCTGACATTGGGATCAACGATATAATTGATGCGCAGAAGTTCGGATATAGTCCTGATCACCTCGTAGATATCGGCGTCGTCAAAATTGAAGGTGATCTTCTCCTTCTCTTCAGGAACGTCGGGGGATTCTTTCAGCGCTGCGCGCGGGGAGGGGATATGCTCTGGAGGTTTTGTCACCTTGCCTGAACCCTTGCTTTCAGGCGGCAATGGGGAAGATACCTCTATGGACGGAACCGCAGGAGCCACGGGAACGCTTTCAGTCTTTCTTATCCGGCGCTTTATATAACCGAAGGGGGTATTAATAAGTTCGAATTCGCCGGCATTGTCCACAATGACCAGTTTCCCCCGTTTCTCCGCGGGTTTAACAGTCTTAACGGTCTTAACGTCACCGGAACCGCCAACCTTTATACCATCATCTTTTTTTACGCGATGCGCCTGTCCCGCGCACCCCGAAAAGGCCAGAATAACGAAGAAAACTACACAAAAGATAATTGATCTGTCTGTAATTTTAGTCATAATACCTACTTTTTCCTTACCTTTATTTTGCCGAAGGGAGTGTCGATCATCTTATATTCGTCATCCCCCGGAGGACTGCTTTTCCTTGTAGTAACCTTCGAAGGCGCAGCATTTTTACTTCCGGGTTTCATCCCGGGCGCAGGCGGCCTTGCGACAGCCGTCGGTTTTGTCGTTACAACCGTCGGTTTTGTTTGTTTCTGCGCGGCCACCTTCTCCCTGAGCTTATCCTTGTCGTACAGTAGAACCTCATACATTTTTCCACCATCCAGCAGGGTAATGCTCTCTTTTTGTATGCTGGAAACAACTACACCCTCTGCTGAACCCCCTATAATGTCCCCCTCTTTCACCCACATGGAACGCCTTTTGGAGGATTTCGGCTTGGGATCACTGATGAGGGCAGTCCTGTAGTCATCCATTATAATGACACCGTACAGAACGATCTTCCTGCCGGATATCCTGATATTTCCTTTTACCGGCTCCGCCTGCACCTCTTCTTCTTTCACTAATTCCGCCCTGTCAGGGCTGAAGAGATTTCTGTCCGTCACCGCTCCGTAGGCCGTTTCCGGGGGCATTTTTCCCCTTGTGACTTTTGTTATATGCCACTTTTTCGTTTTCTCAGACACCGCCTGCACTGTCTTTCCGTCTCCCCTCTCTACCCACACACCGATGCTCTTTGCCCCGAAGAAGACAACACAAATTGCCAGGATAACATTGATAAACCATGTCCTTGAAAAAACATCAAGTATTGATCTCATCTAACTCTCCGACTCTTTCATAAAACCGGCAACGGTCATATCTACTCTTAGTTGTTCCCTGCCTTTTCTTCTCGGAACAGTAATTCTTATCTTACGCACCGTCAGATACTTTCCGGATGTCTCGATGCCGTAAAGTATCTCTTTCATCTGCCCTACCGTCGGGACAATCGAAAACTTTACCGGAATGCTCAGGTATTTCGTGTCATCCTGCTTCGCAGCCTTCAAGACCCGCATTGATTTTATTTCCACACCACTTTTGGCTGTAATGGCATTCAGAATATTCTGCATATCAACCGCGGCGAGGGATGGGGTCTTTCCTGTCAGGAACCCGGACTCTCCTCTTTTCAGCGCGCTGGTGAGGGCGGCAAGGCGCTTCTTTAGTTCTTTCCCATCCTCAATGGCCCGCTGGTACTTCGCAAGCTGTTTCTCTTTCGCTGTAATCTGAGCTCCTCCGTCGTAGACACCCTGGAAAAGGGGAAGCGCCCTGTACATAAGGCCGAAAAAGAGCAAAATCGCCCCACCGATCAGAATATATTTCCTTTCTCTGGTAAGCGAGATTTTCATCATGATCCGCCCCGCTTTATCTTCAGCCCGATACGGAATCTCTCTTTTCCGTCTCTGGTTTTCGTGATAGTGGACACAAACGCCACATCACCGAAAAGGGGAGATTCTTCGAGTAATGGTATCAGTTCCGCCGCTGACTCCGCGTACCCTTCTATTTTAATGTCGTCGCCCGAAACAGAAAAACTGTTAACCCACGCGCTCTGGGGAATTATGTCGCTGAGATCTCTCAGGACATTAAGAACCGGCACGCGAGTCCTTCCAAGATTGTTCAGATAATCTATCTGTCCTTTCAGTTTGTCATATTTCGCACGCATTTCCCCCACACCAGCAACCTTTGCGCTCAACTGACCGATCTTTGTGTCCAGACGCTCCAGATCAAGCCGCGCCTTCACGATCACGCCACCTCCCCATGAGAGAAGGAAAAGAACCAACAGCCCTCCAAGGATCAGCATAGTGTAGTATCCCGTCTTGTCGGGCTTTTTCCGCAATCCTACGGGAAGCAGGTTGATGTCCATTGGCGTTTTCTGTATCGCCTTCAGGGCACAGCCGTACGCCGGCACCAATTCGTACGACAGTATCCGCCCGTCAGGAAAATCCATCCGGCGAATTTCACCCAGATTTTCCCCACCGGGGAGGGCAAAGATATTATCATCCATGCGTGGACCGCAGAACGTCACAGGCGGTTTTTCCTCTCCATCGTCCAAACCTTCACCGAGAAGTTCCAGCTCCTGCCGCACAATGGCGGAAAGATCTCTCCCGTCTTCTTCCACTTCCACGTGACGTGAATAGAGCAAGAGGTTATTTCTGACCAGATTGATCTCCATACGACCACCCACCATGTACAGAATGGCCAAAGATCCCGCGTGTGCAACCGCGCCGCCATGGGGGAAATAACCGGCCAGCGCCGTTGAGCTGATCTCTATCCCCGAAATACCCGTTCCGAGGTCCTCACACAGGTCGACATATGGACTAATGGCATCTCTTGCCGCTACAACCAGAAGAGCCTTCAGCGTTCCCGCTTCTCTGTCTTCCGAAATTATCTGGCAATCAAAGTAGACATCATCCGCCGAAAAGGGTGTGTATTTTTCCATCTCATAGCCGAGGGTTTCCCGGAGGTTTTCCTTTACTGCCAGGGGAAGCTCAACGTACCTGAGGACAGCCAGATCTCTCGGTACCGAAAGATAAATATCCGTCGAAAGAATGTGGTTTTTCTCCAGGAATGTCCGGATCATGTTTCTTGCCACTGCCAGCCTTTCTTCCAGGGTCTTCTCAGCGGGCAACTGATACACAGCTTGCGCCTCCAGTTTTATCTCCCTGAATGACGCCTTGAGATACGTCACTGAAAGAAATCCTGTTTCGATACTGACACCCAAGCCTGTCTGAAAAAGCACCACCAACCTCCTCTATTTCTCGAAATTCCCGAAATACCTATTACTCCGGAAGTTCTCTTGGTTCCTTAATAACCGTTCACGGTTGTCGGTTCACAGTTCACAGTTGTTCCAATAAACTGTGCAACGATAAGCGAGACCCAACGATTGAAGCATTTTGGATGTTGATTTCAATCCTCTGTTTTTTCAACCGTAAACCGATAACTGTAAACCGTAAAGTCCTTGCCTGCCTGTGCGCCCTGCGCCTAGCGCTTAGCTATGAGCTATCAGCTATGTTTGAAAATCCGGCGCACGGAGCATCGTCGAGCCACCGGATGACCCTGTATCCTTTTTTGGCCTTTGCGTCAATCTTAACAAGGGCCTCTACCCCACGCCTCGTTTTTCCATCTCCTGCTATCCCCACAGATGTAATGGTATAATAAGGAATTGTTTTAATCGTAAGATACGATTTTATGGAGTTATACACTTCAGCGCCAACAATCTCAATAATTTCGGATACCGACTTAAAATCACTCACTTTTCTATAATCAATAATTTCCCGGGCCAGGTCTTCCGTCATGCCGGGAAGGGAGATGAGCATGTTATAGGTGGCGGCGTTTATGTTCACCTTACCGGCAAGCGTCTTTTTTTTCTTCTTCTTACTTTTCAATATGCTGTCATCTTCGTATACCGTTACTATATCATCCAGTCTCCCGTAAAAGAGCTCGGGCGTCATCCCCCTTACCAGGAGAAGTTCCCCGACAGATTTGAAGTCACCATCCCTGCATTCGTATGGTTCAGAAAGGGAACGATAGTAATCATCTTCCGCGCCGTTGACGCGGTGGAAGTGATCCTTGTCGCGCCAGTCAAGAATGGAATCCACAATCACGTCCCTGTCTTCATCCTCAAGCCCGAAACCGGACAGCATCATCCGCAGCAGACGTATGTTGGCCGTGTTCAGGTTTATTTTTCCGCTTTCGCTCGCCACATGCACCTTGAATTGTCCTCCGCCAAACGGCACAGGGGGAATATCTGTGTTGACTCTCAACCTTTCCTCCGCTTCCTCTTCGTCACTCTCGGACACGTTTACCTTCTGGGGTATTTTCTCATTTCTTATGAGTTCAACAATCGCCCTGTTCAACCCGGCCCCGGCTATGTAGTAGGCCTCTGTCTCTTCCTTGAAATTACGGGTGATGTTCACTTCCGTTCTCATGGTATAGCAGAATTCGCCGACTATCACTGTAAGAAGGGCGAGCACCCACAACACCAGAAACAGAGCTATCCCACTTTCGTTGTCAATCACACGTCGCATTTTTCCTGCCATCAACCCGCGTCAGCCGCTATCCGGGCTATCACACAAATGGGTATGTCATCATCGCTCCGTGTCAGAATTATCCTCACCGCAACGGGAAATCCGGGGTCATCCTCAGAATTCCAGGACTCCTGCCACTGAGGAGTCTCCTCATCCGTGTAATTCTTAAGGTACTCAAATACCATGCCGGCGCCCCTGAGCAGTTCTATAAACAGATCATCGGAATCATCCATATCGGCGTCTTTACCCATCATCATCACGACATTCTTCTCACTGAAACTCAGGATTTCGCCGCTATCCTCCCCCTCTTCCACCCGATATTTCACATAAACCATACCGAACTTGTCACCCGGCACCAGGTGAATATCAGACACAAATTCCACAGACTTGCTGTCGCCCTTCAGGGCAAGGGCTTTTTCCCCCTTCACCGTAT